>NZ_LUNH01000042.1:0-46254 GCF_001628525.1 Aeromicrobium sp. REDSEA-S38_B2
GCCGACGGGTGGCGCATCGGCGCGACCCGGTGAGCGTCAGGCGAGGGCCGAGCGGAGGGCCGACGCGAGGTCGGCGTCCTCGAAGACGAACCCGTTGTCGAGCAGGACCCGCGGCACCATGCGCAGCGAGCCGAGCAGGTCGTCCGAGAGCGCCCCCAGCGCCACGCGCAGCACCGGCGCGGGCGCCACGAGCACGGTCGGGCGGCCCAGCACGTCGCCGAGGGTGTTCGTGAACTCGGCGTTCGTCGGCGCCTCCGGCAGCGACAGGTTGACCGGGCCGCTGATGCTGTCGCGCTCGAGCAGGAAGGCCACGGCGCGCACCCAGTCGCGGCGCGACATCACCGACATGCGCTGGCGACCGTTGCCCAGGCGCGGACCGAGCCCGAGCTTGAACGGCAGCAGCATCGGACCCAGGAGCCCGCCCTCGTCGTCGAGGGGGAGTCCGGTGCGCAGGTGCACCACGCGCTGGCCGGCCTGCTCGGCCTCGACCGTGGCACCCTCCCACGCGACGCAGAGGTCGGCGAGGAACCCGTCGCCGCGACCGGCCGACTCGGTGAGCCGGTCCTGGCCGCGGTCGGCACCGTAGATGCCCATGGCCGAGCCCGACAGCAGCACGGTCGGGGAGCTCGACGCCGCCACCGCGCGCGCGATGGTGGTGGTCGAGTCGACCCGCGACGACCACAGCTGCTTCTTGTAGCTCTTCGTCCGGGGCCACCGGGCGATCGTCGCGCCCGAGAGGTTGACGACGGCGTCGGCGCGGTCGACGAGCCCCTGGTCGATCCGGCCGGCGGCGGGATCCCACAGGGAGGCGTCAGGACCGGGCGTGCCCGAGCGGACCAGGCGCGTCACCTGGTGGCCCTGGTCCCGCAGGTGCGAGACCAGGGCCGAGCCCAGGAAGCCGGACGCGCCGCCGACGACGACGTGCATCAGGGGGTCAGAGCTCGCCCTCGAAGGAGCCGCTCTGCAGCCGCTCCTTGACCGCCGTCAGGAACCGACCGGCGTCGGCACCGTCGATGAGGCGGTGGTCGTAGGTGAGCGCCAGGTACGCCATGCTGCGCACCGCGATGCTGTCGCTGCCGTGCGCGTCGGTGATGACCACCGGGCGCTTGACGACGGCACCGACACCGAGGATCGCGACCTGCGGCTGGTTGATGATCGGCGTGTCGAACAGCGCGCCGTTGCTGCCGAGGTTCGTGATCGAGAACGTGCCACCGGACAGCTCGTCGGGCTTGATCTTGTTCGTGCGGGTGCGCTCGGCCGCGTCGGCGATCTTGCGCGCCAGCCCGGCGATCGAGAGGTCGCCGGCGTCCTTGATCGTGGGCACGAGCAGACCGCGCTCGGTGTCGACGGCGATGCCGAGGTGCTCGCCGGCCGGGTACGTGACCGTGCCGGCCTCGAGGTCGAGCGCCGCGTTGAGCGTCGGGTACTGCTTGAGCGCCTCGACGGCCGCCTTCGCGAAGAACGGCAGGAACGTCAGCTTGACGCCCTCACGCTCGAGGAACGCGTCCTTGTGCTTGGTGCGCAGTCGGGCGATCTCGGTGACGTCGACCTCGTGCACCTGCGTGAGCTGGGCCGAGATCTGCAGCGACTCGGTGAGTCGCGACGCGACGACCTTGCGCAGCCGGCTGAGCTTCTCCGTCTTGCCGCGCAGCGGCGACGGCTCCGATGACGCGGCCGGCGCGGGGGCGGAGGGCGCCGACGCGGCCGGGGCGGGCGCTGCGGCCTCCTCGGCCTTCTTGGCTGCGTCGAGGACGTCCTGCTTGCGGATGCGACCGCCGACGCCGCTGCCGGTGACGGCCGCGAGGTCGACGCCGTGCTCCTTGGCGAGCTTGCGCACGATCGGCGTCACGTAGGTGTCGCCGCCGCTCTGCGTCGAGGCGCCCGACGTCTGCGGGGCCTCCTGCTTCGGCTCGGGACGCGCCTCGTTCTCCGGGTGCGCCTGCTTCTCGGGCTGGGCGGTCGGGGCGGGGGCGGACGGGGCGGGAGCCGACTCCTCCTTCGTGACCTCCTCGGCCTTCTCGGGCTGGCTCTTCTCGGCCTCGGCGGCCTCCTCGAGCTCCTCGGCCTGCGCCGGGTCCTCGGCGGGGTCGCTGTCGAGCGACGGGGCCTCGTCGGACGAGCCGCCCGAGGAGGAGCCCGCGGCGGACGGGTCGCCGACGACGGCCAGCACGGCGCCGACCTCGACGGTCTCGTCCTCCTCGACCTTGATCTCGAGGATGGTGCCCGCGACGGGGGAGGGGATCTCGGTGTCGACCTTGTCGGTGGAGATCTCGAGCAGCGGCTCGTCGACCTCGACGGTGTCGCCGACGTTCTTGAGCCAGGTGGTGACGGTGCCCTCGGTGACGCTCTCGCCGAGCTCGGGAAGGGTGACGGTCGTTGCCATGATGTCGTCCTCGTCGTTCGGGTCAGGCGTGCGAGTGGAGGGGCTTGCCGGCCAGGGCGAGGGCAGCCTCGCCGAGAGCCTCGTTCTGGGTGGGGTGCGCGTGGATCAGCTGCGCGACGTCCTCGGGGTAGGCCTCCCAGTTGACGATCAGGGAGGCCTCGCCGACCTGCTCGCCGTAGCGGGCGCCGATCATGTGCACGCCGACGATCGGCCCGTCCTTCTCGCGGACGAGCTTGATGACACCGGCCGTGCCGAGGATCTGGCTCTTGCCGTTGCCGCCGAGGTTGTACTCGACCGTCTCGACGTTCTCGTCGCCGTACTTCTCCTTGGCCTGCGGCTCGGTGATGCCGACCGACGCGAGCTCGGGGTCGCAGTAGGTGACGCGCGGGATGCCGGGGTCGAGGACGGGCTGCGGGGACAGGCCCGCGATCTCCTCGGCCACGAAGATGCCGTGCGCGAAGCCGCGGTGCGCGAGCTGCAGGCCGGGCACGAGGTCGCCGACGGCGAACACGCCGGGGACATTGGTGCGAAGCCGCTCGTCGGTGGGGACCCAGCCGCGGTCGACCGTGACACCGGCCTCCTCGAAGCCGTTGCCGTTGCCGTTCGGGCCGCGGCCCACCGCGACGAGGACGAGGTCGGTCTCGATGGTCGAGCCGTCCTCGAGGGAGACCGTGACGCCGCTGTCGGTCTGCTCGACGCCGGAGAACTTGGTGCCGGTCTTGAAGGCGATCTTGCGCTTGCGGAACGCGCGCTCGAGGTTCTTCGACAGCGTCGGGTCCTCCAGCGGGACCAGCGACGGGAGCGCCTCGATGATGGTGACCTCGGCGCCGAAGGAGCGCCAGACCGACGCGAACTCCACGCCGATGACGCTGCCGCCGATGATGACGACCTTCTCGGGGACCTCGCTCATCGTGAGGGCCTCCTCGCTCGTCACGACGCGGCCGCCGATCTCGAGGCCCGGCAGGCTGCGGGCGTAGGAGCCGGTGGCGAGCACGACGTTGCGGCCGGTGTACTGCTGGCCGTCGACCTCGACGACGCCGCCGCCGTTCGCGTCGGTGGAGACGAGGCGACCCTCGCCCTCCACGACCGTGATGCCGCCGGACTTGATGAGGCCCTGCAGACCCTTGTAGAGACGGTCGATGACGCCGGCCTTGTAGCTGTTGACCTGCGCCATGTCGATGCCCTCGAACGTCGCCTTGACGCCGTAGGTCTCGCTGTGGCGGGTCTCGTCGGCGACCTCGGCGGCGTGCAGCAGCGCCTTGGTCGGGATGCAGCCGTTGTGCAGGCAGGTGCCGCCGAGCTTGCCCTTCTCGACGAGCGCGACGCTGAGGCCGAGCTGCACCGCACGGAGGGCGCAGGCGTAACCGCCGCTGCCGCCGCCCAGGATGACGATGTCGAAGGTGTTCGTGCTCTGGTCGCCCGGGCTGTCCGCCACAGTGTCCTCCCGCGTGGAATGGTCGTTCGCCAGCCATCTTGTCACCCTCGGCCCACGCCGCACCACGGGGGGAGCGACCGGTGAGTAGGTTCTCTGGACTCGTCCGCGGGGGTCGTCCACAGGGGTCGTCGCGGGGGTCGTCCGGGGGAGCGGTCGCCTCGTACCGGGCCCGTCGCCACCAGGGGTCGGGCAGAATGTCGCCATGGCACTGTTCGGCCGCCGACGCGGCAGCTCCGACCGCCGCGCCGTGCGTGACGACATGGCGGCGCTGCGCGACTGGGCGACCATCCGTCACGGCGTCGAGGCGTACGTCGAGCCGCGCACGTCCTTCAACGAGCCCACGGTCGTGCTGGTCGCGTCCGACGGCGAGTCGATCCGCCGACGCGTGGAGTCCTACAAGGCGGCCGCCGAGCTGGCCCGCAAGCTCGGGATCCCGGTCTACGACGCGAACCGTGTGGGCTACCCGCAGCGCATGCGCGACTACGCGGTGCGCCAGCAGGGCCGCTCCAGCGGCCACACGGCGTCGTCCAGCAGCCGCGACCCGCGACGCTCCACCGCCGGCGGCGGACCGACGCGTCCGCCAGCCGGACCCCGCTCGCTGTCGCCGAGCGAGCGCGACGCCATCGCGACGCTGCAGGTCTCGGCCGACGTCGCGGGCGGCGACGTCACCGTCCGCCCCGACGACGAGGTGCTGCGCCGCTGGTGGAAGCAGGCCCGTGCGCGCTCGCACCCCGACCGTCGCGGCGGCGACCGCACGGAGTGGGACGAGGTCGAGCAGGCCGCCCAGACCCTCAACCTCTCCTGACCCCCAGCCTCAGGACGTCAGGGGCGGGGGTCGGCGTGCTCCGGGGGCCAGACCACGGCGAAGCGCTCGAACCGGGTCTCCATCGCGTCGACGTCGACGTCGTCCGCGAGGCCCAGCACCCGGCGGGCGAAGTCGCGGTGCGCCCGCAACCACCAGGCGCGGGTGAGGTCGCCCTCGCCCTCGTCGCGCGCGAACGCGTCGTCGACGGAGTCGAGGCGCCCGACGCGCACGTCGACGGTCCGCAGCACGACCTGGGACCGTCCGGAGCCGTCGAGCACGACCCAGTGGTCGCCGACGCGGACCGGGTGGTCGTCGGGGCACACCGTCCGGCGACGGGTCGTAGGGGGTACGGGTGAACACGAAGCTCGCCAGCGTCAGCTGCACCGGTCGGCCGTCGGCGTCACGACGGACCGCCAGGCGCTCGCCCTCGTGGTAGCCCTCCAGCCCGACCCAGATGCCGTCGGCGTCGGCGCGGAAGCGGGCCCCGCGGCCCGCGCCCGGCTCGCCCAGCACCAGGTACTCGTCCTCGAGACGTGCGGGGTATCGGGCGGTGCCCCAGAACCAGTCGCCCACCAGGTCGAGCCGGTCCGCGTGGCCGGGCCGGCGTGTCCAGGCCGGACCAGCCAGGGGCTCCAGCTCGCGCAGGAGGTCGAGCAGGTCGGTGGCCAGGGGGCCGAGGCCGGAGGTGGCGTTGGCAAGGACGACGACGCCATCCCCGGTGGCCGCGTCGACCCGCAGGCCCGCGAGGAAGCCGGGCATCGATCCGCCGTGCCCCACGAAGCGGCGACCGCCGACGTTCCAGACCTGCCAGCCGAGCGCGTGGGCCCCGGTCCAGGGCTGCCGCGGGACGTCGCTCACGGCGACGGGTCGCAGCATCTCCTCGAGCGTGCCCGACGGGAGCAGGTCGTCGGTACGGCCGGCGGCGAACGCGGCCCAGCGCGCGAGGTCCTCGGCGCTCGACCAGAGCTGCCCGGCGGGAGCGAGCGCCTCGGCGTCGTGCTCGGGCTCCACGTGGGCGACGTCGGCGAAGGGGTGCACGGCCAGGCCCGGTGCCGCGTCGGGGCCGGGTCGCAGCGTCGTTGCGGTCATGCCGAGCGGCTCGAGGAGGTCGGCGACGACGCTCTCGTGCCACGACGTGCCCCGCAGGCGGGCGACCAGCTCGCCCAGCACGGCGAAGCCGGTGTTGGAGTAGTGGAACCGCGTGCCGGGGACGTGGACGAGCCGCGGTGCGGCCGACGCGAGCAGGTCCGTCCACGTCAGCCCCGGCGAGCGCTCCCACCACGAGGCGTCGGTCTCGGCCTGCAGGCCGGCGGTGTGGCTCAGCAGCTGCGCGACGGTGACGTCGAGGTCGAGCTCCGGCAGGTGCCGACCGATCCGGTCGTTGAGGGCCAGGTGGCCCTCGTCGCGCAGCCGCAGCACCTGCACGGCGACGAACGTCTTCGTGATCGAGCCGATCCGGTACGCGGTCCGGGGCGTGGCCTCAGGCGACGCATCGATGCCGTCGACGTGGCCGGCCGCGCCCGACCACACCGTCCGACCCCCGCGCACGAGAGCGGCGGTGACCGACGGGAGGCGTCGGTCCCGCTGCTCCGCGGCGACGCGGGCGTCGAGCCGGCGGCGGGTCGCCTCGAGCAGGTCCGGCTCAGTCACCGGACGCGAGGTCCGACGCGAGACGCACGAGCGTGCGGACCGAGACGCCGGTGCCGCCGGACGGCGTGTAGCCGTGCTCGCCGCCGTCGTTGAACGACGGGCCGGCGATGTCGAGGTGCGCCCAGGGGGTGTCGCCGACGAACTCGCGCAGGAACGCGGCCGCGAACAGGGTGCCACCGTAGGGCTTGGGGTTGTGCTGGCGGATGTCGGCGATCTTCGACGACGTCACCGCCGACTTCATCTCCTCGACGATCGGCAGCGGCCACATGGACTCGCCCGTGGTGCGCGCGGCGTCGAGGATCGCGTCGCTGAGGGCGTCGTCGTTGCCGAGCACGCCCGTGGTGCGCTCGCCGAGCGCGACGACGCAGGCGCCCGTGAGGGTCGCGACGTCGACGATCCGGTCGGCGCCGGCCTCGACCGCCAGGGAGAGACCGTCGGCGAGGACGAGGCGGCCCTCGGCGTCGGTGTTGTGCACCTCGACCGTGGAGCCCGAGCGCATGGTGAGGACGTCACCCGGACGCGTGGCCGAGCCGCTGGGCATGTTCTCGGCGAGGCAGGCGAAGGCGGTGACCTTGACCGGCAGGCCGAGCTCGGCGATGGCGAGCGTGGCGGCGACCACGGCTGCGGCACCCGCCATGTCGATCTTCATGGTCTGCATGCCGGAGCCGCTCTTGATCGAGAGGCCGCCGGAGTCGAACGTGATGCCCTTGCCGACGAGGGCGAGGTGCGTGACGGCCTTGCGGGGCTCGTAGGAGAGCCGCACCAGACGCGGGGGAGCCTCCGAGCCGGCACCGACGCCGAGGATGCCGCCGCACCCCTCCTTCTCGAGCCGCTTCTCGTCCCACACCGAGACCTTGACCGGCTGGCGTCCGGAGACCTCGGCGATCTGGTCGGCGAACGCCGGCGGTCGCAGGTCCCCGGGCGGGGTGTTGACCCAGTCGCGGGCGAGGGCGGTGGCGCGTGCGACGACCGCGGCGTGCTCGACGGCGTCGACGACCGTGCTCTGGCGCCCGAAGGCCGACAGCACCGTGACCGCACCCAGGCGCGCGTCGTCGTCGGACGCCTTCGTCTTGTAGGCCTCGTAGCGGTAGGCGCCGAGCAGCGCGCCCTCCGCGACCGCGACGACGTCGTCCGCACCGGCCGGCTGCAGCGCCAGGGCGGTGGTCGAGGCCTTCAGCCTGATCGCGGCGCGCACGCCCGAGGCGGCGGCGCGGCGCAGCTCCTCGGCGTCGGGCTCCTCGCTCAGGCCGACGGCGACGACGGTGCCCGCCTTCGTGGCCTCCCCGCCGGGCGCCACGACGACCTGCCCCTTCTCGCCGGTGAAGCCCAGCAGGGCCAGCGTCGGGGCGAGGTCGGCCGCGTCGTCGTCGGTCCGCACGCCGAGCACGAGGACGTCGGTCTTGACCGTCGAGGGCTTGGCGGTGCTGACGGAGACGTCAGGCAAGGAGGAGGCGGACGAGCGGGCGGGCGTCGAAGGGGCCATGTCGCCCATGTAATCACGCAGCCCGCTACGTTGGCCGACATGGACCTGCTCCGTTCGCCGCTGCACGACCACCACGTGGCCCTCGGCGCCAAGATGGCCGAGTTCGGGGGCTGGTCGATGCCCCTGGAGTACCCGTCGGAGTCCGGTGGCGGCGTCCTCGCCGAGCACGCTGCCGTGCGCGAGGCGGCGGGCCTGTTCGACGTGAGCCACCTGGGCAAGGCCAGCGTCCGCGGCGCGGGCGCCGTCGACCACGTGAACGCGCACCTGACGAACGACCTGCGTCGCATCCGTCCCGGCCAGGCCCAGTACACGCTCTGCTGCGACGAGGACGGCGGCACCGTCGACGACCTCATCGCCTACGTGCGCAGCGACTTCGACGTCTTCCTCGTGCCCAACGCCGCCAACACGGCCGCCGTCGTGGAGCGGCTGCGCGCCGATGCTCCGGCCGGCATCGAGGTGGTCGACCGTCACCGCGAGCTGGCCGTCCTGGCCGTGCAGGGGCCCGCGGCCGACGCGGTGCTCGCCGGTGTCGGCGTGCCCACCGACCACGCCTACATGTCGTTCGTCGAGGCGCCCGTCGGCGGCGCCGAGGCGATCGTGTGCCGCACCGGCTACACGGGGGAGAAGGGCTACGAGCTCGTCGTCCGGGCCGACGACGCCCCCGCCGTCTGGGAGGCGCTGCTGGCCGCAGGCGAGCCGCACGGGCTGCGGCCCTGCGGTCTCGGCGCGCGCGACACGCTGCGCACCGAGATGGGCTACCCGCTGCACGGCCACGAGCTGTCGGCCGAGATCTCCCCGGTCATGGCACGCGCCGGCTGGGCGGTCGGCTGGGACAAGTCGACGTTCACCGGCAAGGACGCGCTCGTGCGTCAGCGTGAGGAGAAGAGCGTCCCGTTGGTCCGCGGCATCGTCTCCGCCGGCCGCGGCATCCCGCGTCCGGGGATGGTGGTGCGGTCCGTCGGACCCGACGGCGGACCCGGTGACGTCGTCGGCGAGGTGACGTCCGGGACCTTCTCGCCCACGTTGCGCCAGGGGATCGGGCTGGCCCTGCTCGACCGCGCGGTCGGCGACGGCGACGACGTGCTCGTCGAGGTGCGACGTCGCGCTGAGCCGTTCACGGTGACCAAGCCCCCGTTCGTCGCCCCCTCGACCTGAGCCCCGACCTCGTCCCGGCCTGCCGCACGGTCACGTCGGGGCGAGGATGGCACGACCGACCACGCACGACCGATCAGGAGGACGTCGATGAGCTGGACCTGGCTGCTGGAGACCGCCGACGGGCAGGAGAAGGGTCGTTCCGACGCCTTCGACAGCCGCGGTGACGCCGAGACCTGGATCGGCGAGACCTTCGCCGAGCTGCTCGACCAGGGCGTCGACCAGGCGCGGCTGCTCGACGGCGACACCGAGGTCTACGGACCGATGTCGCTGCACGGCGAGTAGCCCCGTCGGGGCCCTCGCGCGACAGGTGAGGGGCGCGACAGGTGAGGGGTCAGACGCGCTCGCGCGGCTCCTCGCCGCGCGCGATCGCCGGCTTCGGCAGGCGGAAGCGGCGCAGCTGCGTGCTGCGCAGGACGGCGTACCCGGTCGCGCCGCGCGTCGACTCGCCCGGGAAGCGCAGCTTCAGCTGCTTGCGCAGGCCGCTGACCAGCAGGACCTCGTCGATGATGGTCAGCAGGATCATCACGCCCCAGGCGTAGACGACGACGAGCTGCGCGAGCGGCGCCTGGACGAAGCTGAGGACGAGCACCGCGAGCAGGATCGGCAGCAGGTACTCGGCGACGTTGCGACGACGGTCGACGTAGTCACGCACGAACGCGCGCACCGGGCCGCGGTCGCGCGGGGGGAGGGCGTCGCCCTTGCCGGCCCGCAGGGCCTCCTGCTGACGACGACGCAGGTCCGAGCGCGCCTGACGGTCGCGCTGCATCTGCTCCTTGCGCGTCATCGGCGTCTTCATCGCCTTCTTGCGCGCCGCCTCGGCCTCCTTGCGGCTCGGCGTCGCACGGCCCTTCTTGGCGGCCTGGGTGCGG
Organism: Aeromicrobium sp. REDSEA-S38_B2; assembly: GCF_001628525.1. Classification (NCBI taxonomy): domain Bacteria; kingdom Bacillati; phylum Actinomycetota; class Actinomycetes; order Propionibacteriales; family Nocardioidaceae; genus Aeromicrobium; species Aeromicrobium sp. REDSEA-S38_B2. Next base: position 9,781 of record NZ_LUNH01000042.1, read on the forward strand.
TCGTCGGGGGCGGCGTTCTCCTGCGTCACGGCGTCACCCTACACAGCGCGCCCTCATGGTCCGGACGCCCACGTGCCGCAGCCCCGTAGGCTGACCTCATGGGGATCGGACGCAGGATTCGCGACATCTGGAGGTCGCGCTCGCACCGTGAGCTCGACGGCGAGGAGCTGCGCAGCTCCCTCGACGACACCTACCGCGCCCAGCTCGCACACCTGCAGAAGGTGCGCCGCGGCGTCGCCGACGTCACCACCAGCCGCAAGCGCGTCGAGGTGCGGCTGCGCCAGCTCGAGCAGCAGGCCGCGACGTTCGACGCGCAGGCCCGCGAGGCCGTCGAGCGTGGTGACGACACCGCCGCCCGCACCGCGCTCGGCCGCAAGGTCGGGCTCGAGGACTCGCTCGCCGACCTGCGGGAGCGGCACGCCGCCCTGCAGCAGGAGGAGGCGACCATCACCGACGCCGCCACCCGGCTCGAGGACAGCATCGAGGACTTCCGGCTCCGCAAGGACACGCTGACCGCTCGTGCCTCGGCCGCCGAGGCCCGCTCGCAGCTGACCAGCGCCGACACCGGCATCGCGTCGTCGCTCAGCAGCGTCAACCAGCAGATGGAGGCCGCCGAGCGGCACACCCGCGAGCTGGAGGCCCGTGCCGACGCGATCGACGAGCTCGTCGCCGACGGCATCGTCGCGCGGCCGGGGGAGAGCAGCGACGACCTCGAGGCGCGGCGCTTCGACCGCGAGCTGGGTCTCGACGTCCCGCAGGGCACCGAGGTGGAGGGAGAGGGCCGTGGCCCGCAGCAGGTTCAGGGCTGACCGGGGGCTCACGCTCCGCATGGGCGGGGTGAGCCTCGGGCTGGGCGCGCTCTACGTCGCGTTCGGTGCCGTCCTCATCTCCTTCTCCGGCAGCGCGGTGATCGGCCTGGTCATCACCGTCGCGCTCGCCTGGGGACAGTGGTACTTCTCCGACACGCTCGCGCTGAAGTCGATGGGTGCGCGCGTCGTCAGCCCCGAGCAGGCGCCCGAGCTGCACGCCATGATCGACCGGCTGTGCGTCATGGCCGACATGCCGAAGCCGACGGTCGCGGTGGCCGTCACCGACCTGCCCAACGCGTTCGCGACCGGTCGCACGCCGCGGCACTCGGCCGTGTGCGTCACGACCGGCATCATGCAGCGCCTCGACGCCGACGAGCTCGAGGGCGTACTGGCGCACGAGCTGTCGCACGTGGCCAACCGCGACGTCTCCGTCATGACCGTCGCGTCGTCGCTCGGCCTGCTCGCCGGCTTCATCACCCGCTGGGGGTTCTACCTCGGTGCGGGCAGCAACGACCGCGACAACCGCAACGGCAACGGCAACGGCGTGCCGTTCATCGTCGTGTTCCTCGTGAGCATGCTCGTCTACTTCGTCAGCTTCCTGCTCACCCGCGCCCTGTCGCGCTACCGCGAGCTCAGCGCCGACCGCAGCGGTGCGTACCTGACGGGTCGTCCGTCGAAGCTCGCGTCGGCGCTGGTCAAGATCTCCGGCGACATGAGCCGCATCCCCAACGAAGACCTGCGCGGCGCCCAGGCGCTCAGCGCCTTCTTCTTCGCGCCGGCGATCAACCGCGCGTCCGTGAACGCGGTCATGGCCACCCACCCGTCCCTGGAGCAGCGCCTCGCGCAGCTGGCCAAGGTCGGCGCCGAGCTGTCGGACCCGATCTGATGGGGTCGATCTGATGGGCTGGCTCGACGGCATCCTCGGCCGCTCCAAGCCGCCGGAGGCCGACCTCGACGTCCTCTTCGGGGTGCCCCAGGCCGCCCTGACGCTCGAGGCGGCGGGCTTCGCTGCCACCGGGGCGGGAGCCGTGTGCTTCCGCGACGTCGACGGCGTCAGCGACGACCGCGTGATGGCCGAGGTGCAGCAGGTCATCGGCACCGACGCCTCCGCGACGGTGGCCGTCACCGACGACGGCCAGGGCTTCCGCTGGCTGCAGGTCACGCGGGCGCCGGGCGACCTGCAAGGCCTCGTCAGCGACCTGCACGCCGCGAACTCCTCGATGGCCGATGCGGGCTTCGGCCCCCAGCTGCTGTGCTCCACGGTGCTGTTCTCGACGCCGTCGGGCGGCCCGCTCGGGCTGGTCTACCTGTTCAAGCAGGGCACCTTCTACCCGTTCGCGCCGCAGGCCGGTCGACGTCGCGACAACGCCGTCGAGCTGCAGGTGCGGGCGCTCGTCGAGGGCGACGTGCCGGTGGAGAAGGCGCTGGAGCGCTGGCTGGCGCTCTGGGACGCCCCCGGTCTGTCCGTCTGACGACGTCGGCTCGCACGACCTTCGGTAGGTTGGGCCCGTGAGCCTCGACACCCTCTCTCCCGACGAGATCCGCGCCCTCCACGACGAGCAGCAGGCCGCCTACGAGCAGCTGAAGCAGGCCGGTCTTGCGCTCGACATCACGCGTGGCAAGCCGTCGTCGGCGCAGCTCGACCTCTCCAACGCGCTCCTCGACCTGCCCGGCCAGGACTACAAGGACGCGGCCGGCACCGACACGCGCAACTACGGCGGCGTCGTCGGCAACGTGCAGCTGCGCGAGATCTTCGCCGAGCTCCTGCACGTCCCCGTGGAGCAGCTGGTGACGGGCGACAACGCCAGCCTGGCGATCATGCACGACCTCATCGTCTTCGCGATGCTCAAGGGCACGGTCGGGTCGCAGCAGCCGTGGGCGCAGGAGGAGGAGGTCGTCTTCCTCTGCCCGTCGCCCGGCTACGACCGGCACTTCGCGATCTGCGAGCAGTACGGCATCACCATGCGCACGATCGACATGCTCGACGACGGTCCCGACATGGCCGCCGTGCGCGAGGCGGTCACCGACCCCGCGGTGAAGGGCATCTGGATCGTCCCGACCTACGCGAACCCGACGGGCGCCGTCGTCAGCGAGGCGGTCGCCGCCGAGCTGGCTGCGCTCGAGACCGCCGCGCCCGACTTCCGGATCTTCTGGGACAACGCGTACGCCGTGCACCACCTCACCGAGGAGCGCACCAAGACCGCCGACATCGTCGGTCTGTGCGCCGCATCGGGACACCCGGACCGTCCCTTCGTGCTCGCGTCGACGTCGAAGATCACCTTCGCGGGAGCCGGCGTGAGCTTCTTCGCTTCCTCGCCCGAGAACATCGCCTGGTACACCGGGCTCGTCGGCAAGCGGACCATCGGGCCCGACAAGGTCAACCAGCTGCGTCACGTCCGGCTGCTCGGCGACGTCGACGGCGTGCACGCGCTCATGGACCAGCACCGCGAGATCCTCGCGCCCAAGTTCGCCGTCGTGCAGGAGGTGCTGTCGGCGCGGCTCGGCGGTCTCGACGTCGCCACCTGGACCGACCCCCGCGGCGGCTACTTCGTGAGCCTCGACGTCCCCGACGGCTGCGCCACCCGCGTGGTGCGCCTGGCCAAGGAGGCGGGCATCGCGCTCACCCCGGCGGGTGCGTCCTTCCCGTACGGCAAGGACCCGCGCGACCGCAACATCCGCATCGCGCCGTCGTTCCCGCCGATCGAGGAGCTGCGCACCGCGATGGAGGGCCTGGCCACGTGCGTGCTGCTCGCGGCCACCGAGCAGCGGCTGAGCTGAGCCCGTGCGCGTGCTCGTGGCGCCGGACAAGTTCGCCGGCACGCTGAGCGCGCCCGAGGCGGCCCGGGCGATCGCCCGCGGCTGGGCCCGGACGTCGCCGGACGACGAGGTGGTCCGGCTGCCGATGGCCGACGGCGGGCCGGGCTTCGTCGACGCCCTGCACGACGCGCTCGGCGGCCGGCTGCACGTCGTCCCCGTGCGCGGGTCGACGGGCGCCGAGGTGCCCGTGACGCTGCTCGTCGTCGACGACGTCGCCTACCTGGAGTCGGCGCAGGCCTGTGGGCTGCAGCTCGGTCCGCCGGCCGCCCGGACCGCGTCCACGTGGGGCGTGGGCGAGGCGGTGCGGGCCGCCGTCGAGCTGGGGGTGTCGAGCGTCGTCGTGGGGCTCGGCGGCAGCGCCACGAACGACGGGGGAGCCGGGCTGCTCGGCGCGCTGGGCGCGACCGCCGACCGACCCCTCGACGCCGGTCCGGACGGTCTGCGCGGCGTCACGTCCGTCGACCTCGCCGCCGCGCGACAGGTCGTGGAGGGCGTCGACCTGGTCGCCGCGAGCGACGTCGACGTCCCGCTGCTGGGCCTGTTCGGCGCCACCAAGACGTTCGGGCCGCAGAAGGGGCTCGACGAGGCGGACCTGCTGGAGGTCGACGGCCTGCTCGACGCCTGGGTCGACGCGGTGTGCGGTCCGACCCCGGCGCAGCGGCGCGTGGCGGACGCGCCCGGGGCCGGCGCGGCGGGCGGTCTGGGCCTGGGGCTGCTGCTCCTGGGAGCGGACCGACGTCCCGGCGTCGCGGTGGTGGCGGAGGCGGTCGGGTTGGACGTCGCGTGTGCGGACGCCGACCTGGTGGTCTCCGGCGAGGGCTCCTACGACCACACCTCGCGCAGCGGCAAGGTCGTGCACGGGGTCGCCCAGGTGGCCGGACGACACGCTCGACCGTGCGTGGCGATCGCCGGACGGGTGACGGTGGGTGCGCGGGAGATGCGGGCCATGGGCGTCGAGTCGGCGTACGCGATGCTCGACCTGGTGGGGGAGGAGCGCTCGTTCGCGGACCCGTCGGGCGCTCTGGCCGACGTCGCCGAGCGGGTGGCGCGCACCTGGTCGCGCTGATCGGCGCCCCGCGAGTCCGCGCCCGGCGAGGGATCTCCTGAGGATCGGCGCGTACGATGGAATGGAACCGGCTTCCTCCTGGTTGTCCACCAGGAGAGCACCCGAGACCGACGGAGATGACATGAGCGTCGACAGCAGCACCACCCCCGAGACCACCGAGACCGCCGCCCCGGCCGACGGTGTGAACCTGTCCGCGAACGCCGCGGAGAAGGTGCGGAGCCTGCTTGCCCAGGAGGGTCGCGACGACCTCGCCCTGCGCATCGCGGTGCAGCCCGGCGGCTGCTCGGGCCTGCGCTACCAGCTGTTCTTCGACGAGCGCACGCTCGATGGCGACGAGGTCCGCGACTTCGACGGCGTGAACGTGGTCGTCGACCGCATGAGCCTGCCGTACCTGCACGGCGCGTCGATCGACTTCGTCGACACGATCGAGAAGCAGGGCTTCACCATCGACAACCCGATGGCGACGGGCTCCTGCGCCTGCGGCGACAGCTTCCACTGATGGAGTGACCTCGGGAGCTTCGCGATCGAGCCACCTCGCGAGCCCTGCGAGCGACGGTGGCGAGAGGTCGAGTGGTGCACGCCGAAGGCGTCGGACTGTATCGAGACCTCCAAGCGGTCCAAACCCCACCACGAGGTGAGCGACGAGCATGACCGCCCAGGGTGATCTCGATACACCTCCCCTCGCTAGCGCTCGTGGAGGCACTCGACCAGCGGGAGCGGGGCACTCGACCAACGAGAGCGGAGCCTCGACCAGCGGTCACCCGGCACGAGCGGCGTGACGCGAGGTCACGCCCGACTTCCTCACACGACGGCCCCCTGCGGACGCAGGGGGCCGTCGTCTAGTCTCATCTGGTGCATCTCGCGATCGCCGGCTCTGTGGCCACCGACCATCTGCAGGTCTTCTCGGGGAAGTTCTCGGACTCCCTGGTCCCGGACCAGCTCGACAAGCTGTCCGTCTCGTTCCTGGTGGAGGACCTCGACGTCCGCCGCGGCGGGTGCGCCGCGAACATCGCGTTCGGCCTGGCCGCGCTGGGCCTGCGGCCGACGCTGGTGGCGTCGGTGGGGCGTGACTTCGCCGACCAGGGCTACCAGCAGTGGCTGGAGGACGCGGGCGTCGACTGCTCGCGCGTGCACGTGTCGCCCGACAAGCACACGGCGCTGTGCACGATCACGACCGACGACGCGCACGCGCAGATCGTCACCTTCTACGCCGGCGCGATGGCCGATGCCCGCACGATCGACGTGCTGGAGCTCGGCGACTTCGACCTCGTCCTCATCGGTCCGGACGACCCGGAGGCGATGAACCGGCACACGGCGGCCTGCCGCAAGGCGGGGGTGCCGTTCGCGGCGGACCCGTCGCAGCAGCTGGCGTGGGCCGACGGCGACCTGATCCGCGAGCTCGTCGACGGTGCGGCGTACCTCTTCAGCAACGACTACGAGTCGGCGCTCATCCAGACGAAGACCGGCTGGAGCGAGGAGGAGGTGCAGGCGCACGTCGGCACGCGGGTCGTGACCCGCGGCAAGGACGGCGTGACGGTGTACCCGTCCGACGGCGCGCCGATCGAGGTCGCGGCGATCCCCGACGTCGACGCGGTCGACCCGACGGGCGTCGGCGACTCGTTCCGCGGCGGGTTCCTCGCTGGCGTGGCCGCAGGCCTGGACCTGGAGCGGTCGGCGCAGATCGGCTGCACGATCGCGGCGAGCGTCGTGGAGACGACGGGCACGCAGGAGTACACGCTGACGCGTGAGGCGTTCCTGGACCGTCTGGGCTCGGCCTACGGCGACGACGCGCGGGCCGAGGTGTCCGCCGCGCTGGACCTCGCGTGAGCGTCCCCGACACGGGTCGGGGCAAGGGTGCCCTTACCTGCTCGACGAGGGACGAGTGAGGGTACTGTGAACAGGTCATCGCATGAGTGGTGTGGACAAGAAAGGCGCCTCGTGGGTCGGATGAAGCTGGCGGCTGCTGTCGTCGTCGCAGTTCTCCTGAGTGGTTGCTCGCCCGTCGCGGACCACGACATCAAGCGCCTCGCGCTTCCTGTCGCCGCCAGTGACCGGTCGCAGCCCGTGTGGGACCTGTGGCTCGGCGCCTGGATCGCCGTGCTGGTCGTGTTCGTGCTCGTCTTCGGGCTCATCGTCTACGCCTCCGTGCGCTACCGCCGTCGCAGCGACGACGAGGTGCCCACGCAGGTGCGCTACAACCTGCCGCTCGAGGCGCTGTACACGATCGCCCCGGTGATCGTCGTCGCGGTGTTCTTCTTCCACACCGTCACGAGCCAGAACGAGGTGCTCAAGGAGGTCGAGAACCCCGACCACACGATCGAGGTCGTGGGCTCGAAGTGGCAGTGGGCCTTCAACTACCTCGACGAGGACGCCACGCAGGGCGAGGACGTGTACGACTTCGGCACGCCCGACCAGCCCGCCGAGCTGTGGCTGCCGAAGGGCGAGTCGGTGCGCTTCAACCTGCGCAGCCCCGACGTGATCCACTCCTTCTGGATCCCGGAGTTCTACTTCAAGATGGACGTCGTCCCCGGGCGTGACAACACGTTCGACATGACGCCGACGCGCGAGGGCACGTTCACCGGACGTTGCGCCGAGCTGTGCGGGCTGTACCACTCGCGGATGATCTTCAAGGTCAACGTGGTCTCGCCCGAGGAGTACGAGGCCCACCTCCAGGACCTCGTGAGGATCGGTCAGATCGGTGCCCCCGCGGGCCAGAAGGAGGCCGACGCCGTCGCCGGTCTGCGCGGTGCCGACACGGAGGACGACCAGGACGTCCAGGACGGAGCGGGTAACTGATGGCCACCACTGCGGCATTCGACGACGGTCGGGAGACCACCACCGTCCGTCGTGAGACGACGCTCGGCCAGAAGGTCGTCACGATCATGACGACCACCGATCACAAGGTGATCGGCAACATGTACCTGGCCACGTCGTTCATCTTCTTCCTGATCGGCGGCGTGCTCGCGCTGGCGATCCGCGCGAACCTCATGCAGCCCGGCTCGAACCTGCTGTCGGACGAGGCCTACAACCAGGCCTTCACGATGCACGGCACGATCATGCTGCTCATGTTCGCGACGCCGCTGTTCTTCGGCTTCGGCAACGCGATCATGCCGCTGCAGATCGGCGCGCCCGACGTCGCGTTCCCGCGTCTGAACATGTTCAGCTACTGGCTGTACCTGTTCGGCTCCACCATCGTCGTCTCGGGCCTGTTCGTGCCCGGCGGCGCGGCGAGCTTCGGCTGGTTCGCGTACGCCCCGCTCTCGGACGGCGTCAACTCGCCCGGCATCGGCGGTGACCTGTGGGTCATGGGTCTGTGGATGTCGGGTCTGGGCACGATCCTCGGTGCCGTCAACTTCATCACGACGATCTTCTGCATGCGCGTGCCCGGCATGACGATGTTCCGCATGCCGATCTTCGTGTGGAACACGCTGGTGACCAGCCTGCTGGTGCTCATCGCGTTCCCGATCTTCGCCGCCGCGCTCCTGACGCTGGCCGCGGACCGCATGCTCGGGGCCCACGTGTTCGACGCCGCGAACGGCGGCCCGATCCTGTGGCAGCACCTGTTCTGGTTCTTCGGGCACCCCGAGGTGTACATCATCGCGCTGCCGTTCTTCGGCATCGTCTCGGAGATCTTCCCGGTCTTCAGCCGTAAGCCGATCTTCGGGTACACCGGATTGGTCTATGCGACACTGGCGATTTCAGCTCTGTCGATCGCGGTGTGGGCTCACCACATGTTTGTCACAGGGGCGGTCGACCTGCCGTTCTTCTCCGGCATGACGTTCCTGATCGCGGTGCCCACGGGCGTGAAGTTCTTCAACTGGATCGGCACGATCTGGGGCGGGAGCATCTCCTTCGACACCCCCATGGTGTTCTCGCTGGGCTTCCTCGTGACCTTCCTCTTCGGTGGTCTGACGGGCGTCATCCTGGCGTCGCCGACGCTGGACTTCCCGCTCTCGGACTCCTACTTCGTCGTGGCGCACTTCCACTACGTCGTCTTCGGCACCGTGGTGTTCGCGATGTTCGCCGGCTTCTACTACTGGTGGCCGAAGCTCACCGGGCGGATGCTCGACGAGAAGCTCGGCAAGATCCACTTCTGGCTGCTGTTCATCGGCTTCCACATGACCTTCCTCGTCCAGCACTGGCTGGGTGTCGAGGGCATGCCGCGCCGCTACGCCGACTACGGCCCGAACGACGGCTTCACGACGCTGAACGAGATCTCCTCGATCGGTGCCTTCCTGCTCGGTGCCTCGACCCTGCCGTTCCTGTGGAACGTGTGGAAGTCGCGCAAGAGCCCGCTGGTCAAGCTCGACGACCCGTGGGGCTGGGGCCGCTCGCTGGAGTGGGCCACGAGCTCGCCCCCGCCGCGGCACAACTTCCACTCCCTGCCTCGGGTCCGCAGCGAGAGCCCTGCGTTCGACCTGCACCACCCGGAGATCGCGGAGCTGGAGCTGCTGCACAACCCGGACGAGGGCGGCCTCTTCGCCGACGCGCCGAACACGAACGGCAAGGGTGCGGCCATCAAGGACGCCAAGCAGCAGAAGGACGGTGAGTGAGCGATGAAGGGCATGAAGGCCGAGTACTGGGTCATCATCTCCTGCGGGATCTTCTTCGTCTTCATCGCGCCCGTGTACTGGGTGCTGACGGAGGACCCGACGGGCACCACGGCGCTCGTCATGACGTTCCTGCTGTGCGCGCTGCTGGGCTTCTATCTGTACGTCGTCGCCAAGCAGATCCCGGCACGTCCGGAGGACCTCGACGACGCCGAGATCGCCGACGGCGCCGGTGAGCTGGGCTTCTTCCCGCCGTACAGCTGGTGGCCGCTCTACTGCGCCCTGGCGCTCGCGACGATCGTCCTGGGCGTCGTCGTCGGCTGGTGGCTGTTCATCATCGGCGCCACCATCGGCGCGGTGACGGTCTGCGGCTGGGTCTACGAGTACTACCGGGGCGTGCACGCCCACTGACTGGTCGGTGCGTTCGTGCTCACCGCGTAGGATGACGCGGTGAGCACGACGAACCGTTCCCTGCGCCTGCTGATGGGTGCTGTCCTCCTGGTGACCCTGGGCGCCTGCACGGCCGCCCGGTCCGAGCAGCCGTCGGCTTCGCCGACGCAGCAGCCGGCCACGGTGAGTGCGAACGTCGAGGACCAGGCGTCCGACGTCCCCGTCGACACGGTCGTCTCGGTCGAGGTGCAGCACGGCACCGTCACCGAGGCGTCGTTGACGTCGTCGGACGGCAAGCAGGTCGTCAAGGGCGAGGGCGGCGACGGTCGCTGGGCAGCCACGTCGCGGCTCGAGCCCGGCACCGCGTACACGCTGACCGCGCAGGCGGAGGGCACCGACGGGAAGCCGGCGAAGCTGGTGCGCACCTTCACGACGCGGGCCTTGACGCTGGACCAGCAGACGTACCCCGCGGTCGCTCCGCTGGCGAACGAGACGGTGGGCGTGGGCATGCCGGTCATCGTCACGTTCGACGTGCCCGTGGAGAACAAGAAGCTGTTCGAGCAGCACATGCACGTCACGTCCACCCCGAAGGTCGAGGGTGCCTGGCACTGGATGAGCGACACGGTCGTGCACTACCGGCCGAAGGAGTTCTGGCCTGCGGGCACCAAGGTGTCGGTCGACCTCGACCTGAACAGCCTGCCCGCCGGCAACGGCGTGTACGGCCAGCAGGACCAGCACGTGCCGTTCACGGTCGGACGTCGCATCGTGTCGACAGTCGACGTCGCCCGGCACACGCTGACGATGAACATCGACGGCCGCGACGTGCGCACCATCCCGGTCTCGACCGGCAAGCCGGGTCACGAGACCCGCGGCGGCACGAAGGTCATCATGGAGAAGTTCGCGTCGGTCGACATGGACGCCGCGTCGACCGGCGTCTCGGAGTCCGACCCCGACTACTACGACATCAGCGACGTCCGGTGGGCGATGCGAGTGACGAACTCCGGCGAGTTTCTCCACGCCGCGCCGTGGTCGGTCGGCTCCCAGGGCCGGGAGAACGTGAGCCACGGCTGCGTCGGCATGAGCACCGCCGACGCCCAGTGGATCTACGACCAGTCGCGCCGCGGCGACGTCGTGAAGTTCGTCAACAGCGGCCGCTCCCTCGAGCAGAACAACGGCTGGACCGACTGGAACACCCGCTGGAGCGACTGGGTCCAGGGCTCCGCCCTCAAGCGCGCCTCCTGAGGCTTCTGCCCCGCCGGGCGGGGGAGGAGTGGCGGGCTTTTGGTGCGCCGGCGCGTCCTACGGGCCCGTGGGGCGGCTGAGGACTCGTCCTGCGGCTGCGTCGGCGCGGGTCGTCGTGGGTGTGGTCTCCGCAAAGGCCTCGACCGGGCAGCTGGGCGGCGCGCTGGTCCGGGGTCTTGGGCTGCGGGTCGCGCTCGGGGTGGACGCAAGAATCTGCGTTCTCGCCCGCTTAGCGGTAGGTCTGCCGCCGAATCACCCGTCGGGGGTAGGTCTGCCGCCTTTCCGAGCGCTGTAGAGGCGGTGGATCTACCGCTGAGGTGGGCTGTCGTGGCAGGGACGCAGAATCCTGCGTCCCACGAGAGCCACAGCCCGAGAATCAGAGCCACCTCGCCGCCCAGCCGCCCGGTCGAGGCCCTTGCGGAGACCAGACCCAGCACGAGCTGAAGCAGCGCACCAGCAGAGGTCGGACCCCCCTCGCAGCAGCGCACCAGCAGGGGAGGGGACGAAGAAGGGCCCCGGAATACTCCGGGGCCCTTCGTCGTGCGTGCGGTCGGTCAGTGCGACTTCGGGATGCCGGTCTCCGACACGCCCTGGAAGTCCTCACCGAGGTGCACGGGGTGGCCCTCGATCTCGGCCAGGTGCTCGTCGGCGTGCTCGACCTCGGCCAGCGTCGGCTTGTCGATCGCACCCTTGTAGTAGAACGAGCGCACCCGGTGGCGGACCTTCGCGACCCGGCCGTGCGGCAGCGCGACACCGTTCTCGTCCGTCTCGGCCGGAGCCTCGAGGGCCGGGAGACGGTCGTGCGCGGTGAGGCGGTACTGCTCCGTGACCGGGAGCGGGGCGTGACGCTCCGCGTAGCTGCCGTCGGGCGAACGCTCGATGACACCGGTCTCGTAGCCGTGCAGGATCTTGTTCTGGTCGGCGCGCTGCAGACCGATGCAGATCCGTCGCGTGATGATGAACGCGATCACCGGGAACAGGAAGATGCCGATCCGGAAGATGTGCGTCAGCGCGTTGATGCTCAGGTGGAACTGCGTGGCGATGATGTCGTTGCCGCCGGCAGCCCAGCCGACACCGTAGAACGTCATGCCGGCCACGCCGAGACCCGTGCGGGTCGGGGCGTTGCGCGGACGCTCCAGCAGGTGGTGCTCACGCTGGTCGCCGGTCACCCAGCGCTCCACGAACGGCCACAGGGCGAGGACCGTGAACAGCAGGCCCAGTCCACCGACACCCGGGATGAAGACGTTCCAGCTCCAGGTGTGGCCGAGGAAGGTGCTCTCCCAGTTCGGCATGATGCGCACGAGACCCTCGGAGAAGCCCATGTACCAGTCGGGCTGCGAGCCGGCCGTGACCTCCGACGGGTTGTACGGACCGTACGCCCACACCGGGTTGATCTGCACCAGCGCGCCCATGAGGGCGGTGAAGCCGAAGACGACGAAGAAGAAGCCGCCGGCCTTCGCCGCGTACACGGGGAGCATCGGGTAGCCGACGACGTTGTCGTTCGTGCGTCCGGCGCCCGGCCACTGCGTGTGCTTGTGGTAGACGAGCAGCAGCATGTGCGCGGCGATCAGGCCGAGCAGCAGGGCCGGGATCAGCAGGATGTGCGCCATGTACAGGCGGGGGATGATCTCCTCGCCCGGGAACTCGCCGCCGAAGATGAAGAACTCCAGGTAGGAGCCGACGAGCGGGATCGAGCGGATCAGGCCGTCGACGAAGCGCAGGCCCGTGCCCGAGAGCAGGTCGTCGGGAAGCGAGTAGCCGGCGAAGCCCTCGACCATGCCGAGCGCCAGCAGGCCGACACCGATGAGCCAGTTGATCTCACGCGGCTTGCGGTACGCACCCGTGAAGAAGATGCGCAGCATGTGGGCGAGCATCGCGCCCACGAACAGCGCCGCCGCCCAGTGGTGGATCTGCCGCATGAGCAGACCGCCGCGGATGTCGAAGGAGATGTGCAACGTCGAGGCGTAGGCCTGCGACATCTCCAGCCCACGGAACGGGGCGTAGGAGCCGTCGTAGACGACCTCGGACATGCTCGGCTGGAACCAGAACGTCAGGAAGACGCCGGTGAGCAGCAGCACGACGAAGCTCCACAGGGCGATCTCGCCGAGCATGAACGACCAGTGCTCCGGGAAGACCTTGCGCAGGTTCTTCTTCGCCACCCCGGCCAGTCCGAGGCGGTCGTCGAGCCAGCCGACGGGACCAGCGGCCTTCTTGCCGAAGCCCGTGTCCTCGACCGGCGTGTAGGTGTCAGTGCTCATGACTCACCATCCAGTCTCTTCTGGTCGCGCGCAAGCTCGGGATAGCTCGGCGCCACGATCTCGGGGAAGTCGCTCATCGCGATGATGTAGCCCTCGGAGTCCACGCCGAGCGGCAGCTGCGGCAGTGGACGGTGGGCGGGGCCGAAGATGACCTTGCCGTTGTCGGCGAGATCGAACGTCGACTGGTGGCAGGGGCACAGCAGGTGGTGCGTCTGCTGCTCCCACAGCGAGATCGGGCAGCCGACGTGCGTGCAGATCTTGGAGTAGCAGAGGATGCCGTCGATGCCCCAGTTCTCGCGACCCTCGGAGGGCGTGATGTCCTCCGGGCGCATGCGCACGACGATGATGGCGGCCTTCGACTTGGCTGCGAGGAGCTCGTGGCCGTGGACCTCGGCCTCCTCCTCGCCCTCGGCGGGGAAGAAGACGGCCGGCTCGGCGTTGATGAGCTGACCGACCTCGATCTCCTCGGGGCGGATGGGCAGGCCCGAGACGTCGTTGACGACGCGCATGCCCTTCTTCCAGACCGTCTCGTCCTGGCCGTGGGGGAGCGGGCCGAGGTCGCGCAGCAGCACGACCGACGGGACCGCCAGCGCGCCCACGGAGAGGAAGAGGCTGTTGCGGATGAGCGGTCGACGACCGACACCCGACTCCTGCAGACCGGCGTTGATGTCGGCCATGACGGCCTCGCGGTCCTCGGCGGAGGAGCGGGCCGGGTGACGCATCTCGACCATCTCGTGGTCGCCCATGAGCTTCTTGGCCCACTGGATGATCCCGACGCCGATCAGCAGCAGACCGCCTCCGAGCGTCGCGCCGAGGGCGAAGTTCGACGCGGACCAGTTGAGGAACGTCTGGTCGGAGTCGATCGCGAAGTAGGAGACGGCGAACAGCACGAACAGCAGCGCCGCCACGGTGAACATGCCGGAGATCTGACGCTCGGCGCGGCGCTCCTGCGCCGGGTCGACGTCGGTGGGACGCCACTGGTGCGGCTGCAGGCCCGGGTCCTGCACCGGCTCGGTGCGGACGGGGGTGCTGCTGCTGTCGTGGGACTGGATCTCGTCACTCATCTCGTTCAGGCCTTCTTCTTCTTCGATCGCGCTCCGTGGGCACCGATCCAGATCGCGAAGCCGATCAGACCGCCGATGCCGAGGACCCAGACGAACACGCCGTCGACGACCGGGCCGAGGCCGCCGCCGCCGAGGCCGCCGTAGTTCGGCTGCTCCTGGACGCGCTTGATGTAGGCGATGACGTTGCGCTTGTCCTCAGGGGTGATGAGGTCGTCGTTGAAGACCGGCATCTGCTGCGGACCGGTGACCATGGCCTCGTAGATGTGCTTGGCGCTGACGCCCTTGAGCGTCGGGGCGTAGCGGCCGTTGGGCAGCGCGCCGCCGGCGCCGACGGAGTTGTGGCAGGCGGTGCAGTTGGTGCGGAAGAACTCGCCGCCCTCACGCAGGCCCTCGACGTCGACGTCCTTGTAGTTCAGGTACTCCTCGGCCGGGATGGCCGGGCCGGGCGCCAGCGACGCGATGTACGCGGACAGCTGGCGGGTCTCCTCGGCGTCGTACTCGGGTGCCTTGCGCGGTGCCTGCGGAGCGCTCTGCGCCATCGGCATGCGGCCGGTGCCGACCTGGAAGTCGACGGCAGCGGCGCCGACGCCGATCAGCGACGGACCGTAGTTGCCGCCGTCCTTCGTCGTGATGCCCTCGGCGTTCTGCCCGTGGCAGCTGGCGCAGCCGATGAGGAAGAGCTCGCGCCCCGCCTCGACGTCGCGTGCCGTGTACTGCTCCGCCTGGGCGGGCTTCGGGGCGAGCGCGGACCAGAGCCCGGCAGCGGCCACGAGACCGAGCACCAGGACGACGAGTCCGGCGAGGGGGTGACTGCGTCGTGTCGACAGGGTGCGCACCGAGAACCTCATTCCTGTCAGGGGTAACCAGCGTACCTAGCGTTCTGCCAGGTCCGCAGGCTTAGGTTGGCCTAACGCCGAGCCGTGCGGCAGGCGTCAGCGGATCAGGTAGATGGTCGCGAACAGGGCGACCCAGACGATGTCGACGAAGTGCCAGTAGTACGACACGACGATCGCGGAGATGGCCTGCTCGTGCGTGAAGCGGCGGGCGACGAACGTGCGGCCGATCACCAGCAGGAAGGCCAGCAGACCACCGACGACGTGGATGCCGTGGAAGCCGGTGGCGAGGTAGAAGAGGGAGCCGTAGGCCGAGGACGGGATGGTCACGCCCTCGTGGACGAGCTCGGCGTACTCGAAGGCCTGGCCGCCGATGAAGATCGCGCCCATGACGTAGGTGAGCACGAACCACTCGCGCATGCCCCACTTGCGGAACTGCAGCAGCGTCCCGGTGCGTCCGGGACGGCCGCGCTCGGCCGCGAAGACGCCGAACTGGCAGGTCAGCGACGACAGCACGAGGATCGAGGTGTTGACGGCCGCGAACGGCACGTTCAGCAGCTGCGTCTCCTGGTCCCAGAGCGCCGGCGTGACGTTCTTGACGGTGAAGTACGCGGCGAAGAGGCCGGCGAAGAACATCAGCTCGCTGGAGAGCCAGACGATCGTGCCCACCGTCACCATGGAGGGACGCCCCTCGGTGCCGTGGAGTCGGGACGCGGGGATCACGGAAGTAGTGGCCACGCGCTCATTATGTACGATTCCCACGTGACCGAGCGCAGCAGGTTCCGAGTCCTGGTCTACAGCGACGACCGAGACGTGCGGAACGCCGTCATGGCAGCGCTGGGCACGCGCCCGCACCCCGACCTCCCCGAGGTCGAGTTCGTCGAGTGCGCGACGGAGCCGGTCGTCTGGCAGTACCTCGACGACGCCCGTCGTCGTCCGGACCTCGTCGTCCTCGACGGCGAGTCGACGCCCGTCGGCGGACTCGGCGTGGCGCGGCAGATGAAGGACGAGATCTTCCAGGCGCCGCCGGTGCTCGTGCTGACCGGCCGCCCGCAGGACGCCTGGCTCGCGACCTGGTCGCGCGCCGACGCCGCCGTGTCCCACCCGATCGACCCGCTGCGGCTCGCCGAGGTCTTCGTCGACCTCGCGCGCTCCGTGCTGCAGCCGGGGTGAGCGCGCGCACCTGGCCCGACGTGCTCGACGAGCTCGTCGGAGGCCGCGACCTGGACTCCGGGTCGACCGCGTGGGCGATGGCGGCGATCCTCGAGGGCGAGAGCACGCCGGCGCAGATCGCCGCGTTCGCGGTGGCGCTGCGCGCGAAGGGCATCTCCCAGGCCGAGCTGCAGGGACTCGTCGACGCGCTGCTGTCGCACGCCGTCCTCGTCGACGTCCCCGGCCGGGTGGTCGACATCGTCGGCACGGGTGGCGACCGGGCCAAGACGGTCAACATCTCGTCCATGTCGGCCGTCACGGCGGCCGGTGCGGGCGCCCCCGTCGTCAAGCACGGCAACCGCGCCGCGTCGAGCCAGAGCGGCACCGCCGACGTGTTCCAGGTGCTGGGCGTGCGGCTCGACGTGCGGGCCGCGTCGGTGCCGGCGGTGCTCGAGCGCGCCGGCATCACCTTCTGCTTCGCCCCGCTGTTCCACCCGGGGCTGCGCTTCACCGGCCCGCCGCGGCGCGAGATCGGCATCGCCACCCCGTTCAACGTCCTCGGCCCGCTGGTCAACCCCGCGCGTCCGCAGGCGTCGGCGGTCGGGTGCTCCGACCTGCGCACGGCACCGCTCATGGCGCAGGTCTTCGCCGACCGCGGCGACGACGCGTTCGTCTTCCGTGGCGACGACGGTCTCGACGAGATCACCACGACGACCACCACCCGCGTGTGGACGGTCGTGGGCGCCGGCGTCGTGGAGGAGGTGCTCGACCCGCGCGAGCTCGGGTTCTCGCTGTCGTCCCCCGAGGCGCTGCGCGGCGGCGACCCCGTGCACAACGCCGACGTGTTCCGCCGGATCCTCGACGGCGAGGTCTCGCCCGTCCGCGACGCCGTGCTGCTGAACGCGGGTGCTGCCCTCGCGGCCTACGACGGCGGCAGCGGACCGCTGCTGGAACGCCTGGCTGCAGGTGTCGAGCGGGCGCGGGCGTCGATCGACTCCGGGGCCGCGCGCGACGTGCTGGCCCGCTGGTCCGCTGTCACGCAGGAGCTGGCACCGACCGACTGAGCAGCCGTCGGCTCAGAGCCCGATGCTGAACGCGTCCTCGAGGTCGTGCCGGCTGAAGGTCTGGAACGCGATCTGCGTCTGCGTCGACAGCACGCCGTCGACCTTGTTGAGCCGGTCGGCGACGACCGCGGAGACGTCGTCGATCCGCGGCACCCGCACCATCGCGACGAGGTCGAGGTCGCCCGTGACGGAGTACACCTCGCTCACCCCGTCGAGGTCGGCGATCTGCGCGGCGGTCTCGGACAGCCGGGACACCTCGGCCTGGATGAAGACGATGGCGGTGATCACGCCGACAGCCTAGACCGCGTGGCGCGCTGGTCGTCGGACTCCGTCGGGAGGGCGGCGACGTGCCGGGCCGCGCCGGCCGTCGGGACCTGCCACGACCCGCGCACCATGCGCACGCCCGGGGACTCGAGCCAGCGCAGGAGCGTCTCGGTCTCCTCGACCGACGCCGCCGGCGCCGGATGGGTGCCGTTGCCGGGCGTGGGCACGTCCTCGGCGGTGGCGAGCAGCGTGTCGACCCAGGCGGCGGGGTGCACGTGCCGGGGGAGCAGGCCGGCGGCGGCGAGCCGGCCGTGACGCACGACGTGCACCTCCCAGCCCTTCTCCGCCGGTGCGGCCGCCACGAGCTCGGCGACGTCGGTGAGCTGCCGCAGCCGCTGGGTGCGGTCGACGGCCCGCAGCGACGCGGCCAACCGGTCGCGCACCTGCGCCGCCTCCTCGTAGCGCTGCTGCGCCCCGAGCTCGCCCATGCGGGCGCGCAGCCGCTCGACGACCTCGGCGGGGTCGCCCGTGAGCGCGGCGTCGAGGCGGGCGACCTCGGTGGCGTAGACGTCGGGGTCGAGGTCGCCGGTGCAGGGCGCGAGGCAGCGTCCGAGGTCGGCCAGGGCGCACGTGCTGCCCCGCGGTCGACGGCCCATGCGGGTGGTGCACTGACGCACCTGGAACGTCTCGTGCAGCGCGGCCAGGGCCAGCTCGCCCTGGCTGCGGTGGCCGAAGGGACCCACGTACACGGCGTCGTCGTCGAGCACGCGACGCACCATCGACAGCCGCGGCCAGGGCTCGCGGGTCAGCTTGATCCACGACTGGCGCTCGGGGAAGCGCGACCGTCGGTTGTACGGGGGGCGGTGCGCGGCGATGAGCCGCAGCTCGCGCACCCGCGCCTCGAGCGCGGTGGCGCAGACGACGGCGTCGACGCGCTCGGCGAGCTTGACCATCTCGCCCATCCGGGTGCGCGTCTCCGCGGCGGTGAAGTAGCTGCCGACCCGCTTGCGCAGGTCGCGCGACGTGCCGACGTAGAGCACGTCGTCGCGCGCGTCGCGGAAGAGGTAGACCCCCGGCTCGTGCGGCAGGTGCTGCGCGAGGTGACGCTTGCGTCGCTGCTCGGGCGTCACCTTCGAGGTGAACGTGACCGCGTCCTCGAGGGTGTGCACGCCGAGCGAGCCGAGCCGCTCGAACAGCCCGTGCAGCACGTCGACGGTGGCGCGGGCGTCGTGCAGGGCCCGGTGGTCGGGGGTCGTGCCGGCACCGAAGTGCGCGGCGAGCGTCGAGAGCTTCACGTTGCGCACCTCCTCGCGCAGCAGTGCCCGCCGCGCGAGCACGGCGGTGTCGAGCACCTCGAACCGCGGCCACGGGATGCCCAGCTCGCGGGCGTTGTGCTTGAGGAAGCCGACGTCGAAGGGCGCGTTGTGCGCCACCAGCACGCTGCCCGCCGCGAGCTCGAGGAAGCTGGGCAGCGCCTCGGCGATCCGCGGGGCCTGCACCACCATCGCGTCGGTGATGCCCGTGAGCACCGTGATGAACGCAGGGATGCTCTCCTCGGGGTTCACGAGCGTCTGCAGCTCGCCCAACACCTCGCCACCGCGCACCTTGACCGCGCCGATCTCCGTGATGCGCGCCCCCGCCTTCGGCGACCCGCCCGTCGTCTCGAGGTCGACCACGCAGAACGTGACGTCGCTCAACGGCCGCCCCAGCTCCTCGAAGCTGGCCTGGTGGTGCACGGGTCGCGTGGGCTGGCTGGTCACGGAGGTGACCGTAGGCGTGGGGTCGGACAGAGTCGGGGCTCCTGGGGGACGGGGGGCGTCCTGCGGCTGCGTCGGTGCGGCTTCTCTCTCGACCTGCGGCTGCGTCGGTGCGGGTTCTCTCTCGGGTGGGGCTGCGCCGGTGCGGCTTCTCGTCGACCTGCGCTCCGAAAGGGCCTCGACCGGGCGGCTGGGTGCGACGGCGGCTCGGGTTCTCGGGCTGTGGCTCCCGTTGGGGGCGCAAGATTCTGCGTTTGCGCGGGCCATCGGTGGACCTGCAACCTTCTGAGCGCTCTATAGGTGGCAGATCCACCACTGAGGGGGCCAGACGTCGCAGAGGTTCTCCCTTCTCGTGGACCGTGCCACGAGAAGGGAGAAGCGCTGCCCACCCCACCCCCGAGGGCACCCAAGATTCTTCGTTCGCGCGTGGAAGTCGAACGCTTCTACGTTGGTGACGGGATCCCGTAGCAAACGCAGAAGCCTTGGAGTCCCAACGCACGAACGCAGATTCTTGTGTCCAATGGAGGCCACAGCCCGAGAACCAGAGCCGCCGCCCGCCCAGCCGCCCGGTCGAGGCCTTTCGGAGACCATACCCAGCGCCAACCGAGGCAGCGCACCAGCAGGACGAGACCCCCGCGGCAGCGCACCAGCAGGACGAGACCCCCGCGGCAGCGCACCAGCACGACGAGACCCACCGCGGCAGCGCGCCAGCAGGTCGAGACCCGCCGCAGACAGCGCCGCAGCCCGGCGCACGGCGCACGAAGCACGCAGGGGTTTCTGTCGGGACCGCTGTCTAGCGTCGTGGGCATGAACAGTGAATCCGTCGTCATCGACTGCGACAGCTGCCTGGTGCGCAGTGCCAGCGCGTGCGGCGACTGCGTGGTGAGCGTCCTGCTCGGGGGGCCGCCGCAGGGGGTGGAGGTGGCGCCGGAGGAGATGGCGGCGCTCACGGCCCTCGCCGACGAGGGGCTCGTCCCGCCGCTGCGGCTCGTGACCCCGCTGTCGGGCCCCGACGTGCAGGCAGGGTGACGCGGCTCGCCGTGGGAACCCCTCCTCGACGCGACCCCCCGTCGGCTAGACTCGGCCTCTGTGCGACCGGAGCATGCTGCTCACCCTGAGCGGCATCGGACGCACCGCCGAACTGGCCCGGACGTGGGGAAGACGTCCAGGCCGGACCGGGGAACCATGTTCCTGGGGTGAATCGTGGCGCCGTCCCGCACGGCGTCGCGTAGGGCAGACCTTGGCCCGAACCCGTCAGCTCACCCGGTAGGCGACGAGGACACTGGAGAGAGCACACGTGCACCGACGAGGCATGCCCCGGACGACCCGCACCCATCGCACCGCCGCCGCGGTCGCCGTCCTGACGGTCGGAGCGACGCTCGGCGTCGTCGGCCCCGCGCAGGCCGACCGCGTCACCCCCGCCGACGTCGAGAAGGCGTTCCACGAGGCCGAGGTCGCGAACGAGCAGGCCAACCAGCTCGAGGAGGACGTCAAGGAGGCGCGCGCCGAGATCGCCGACCTCGACGCCGACATCGCCGACCAGCTCGCCGTGTACGAGCGTCAGCGCAAGGCGCTCGGCGCGTCCGTCGTGCAGCAGCAGCTCGACAACCCGCTCGGCCCGACCGCGAGCCTCTTCGGCAGCAAGGACCCGCAGCAGTTCCTCGAGGGCCTCGGCGCCGTCCAGGCCCTCAACAGCACCCGCGCCGACGCCGTCGAGGCGTTCGCCGCCACCGCGCAGGAGCTCAAGAACCGGCGCACGCTGCTCAAGGAGCGCAAGGCCGAGCTCGACCGCGACCGCGATCGTGCCGACGCGAAGCGCGACGAGATCGAGAGCCGCTATCAAGAGGCGAAGACGGCCCTGTCGCGGCTGTCCGCCCCGCAGCAGAAGACGCTCACGAAGAGCGACACGACTGTCGACTTCACGGTCGAGGCCAGCGGCCGCGGCGCTGCCGCCATCCAGTTCGCGATGGCCCAGCTCGGCAAGCCGTACATCTACGGTGGCGTCGGCCCCGACGGCTACGACTGCTCGGGCCTGGTCATGAAGTCCTTCGAGGCCGCTGGCGCGTCGCTGCCACGCGTCGTCGGGCCGCAGTACCAGGCCTCGCAGCCCGTGCCGATCAGCCAGGTCCAGCCCGGCGACATCGTCTTCTTCCCCGACATGTCGCACGACGGCATCTACCTCGGCGACGGCAAGGTCATCCACGCACCGCGTCCGGGCAAGACGGTCGAGATCACGACGCTCTCCATCGGCTTCACCATGGCCGGCCGCGTCGGCTGACCCTGCGATGACCCACCCGCGTCGGCCATGAGGAGGCCGTCGGCCAACGTCGTGGCCGTCGCCGTCCTCGTGGCCGTCGCCGCGGCGGTGCTGCTGTGGCAGCGACCCTGGGCCGGGCAGCCGGCCGCCGCTCCCGCGCCCGTCGCGGTGCCCGCCGACGCACGCGCCGTGCTGGCCGACCAGCTGCAGGCCCTGTCCGACGCCGACACCGAGCAGGGGTTCGTCGCCGCAGCGGGGTCGACCGCTCGGGCCCGCACGTTCGCTCAGGAGGCGTGGGACGCCCGCCGCGACCTCGGCGTGGAGTCGGTGACGCTGCGCTACCTCTCCGGCGGCGACGTCGCCGACCGCGCCGACGGCTCGACGCTGGCCACCGTCGAGGTGTCCTGGCGGGCCGGGGCCGACTCGCCCGTGGCAGGGACGGCCGTGCGGTCGAGCCGGGTCGGTCTGCGGCTCGACCCCCAGCGCGACGGGACGTTCGCCGTCCGCAGCGCCACCAACGTCGGGCAGGACCGTCTGCCGCTGTGGCTGGCAGGTGAGGTGCGGGTGGGCGAGGGTCCCGACGACGTGCGCGTCGTCAGCGTCGACGGCGGCGTGCCCGACCTCGACGCGCTCGCCGCCGCCACGCGCGCCGACCGTGCCGTGCGCGCGACGGTCGCCGACGCCGACGGACGCCTCACGGTGGTCGCGCCGCGCTCACGGGCGACCACTGCGGCGCTGGTGGGGGAGACCCAGGACGAGGTGGCGGCGATCGCCGGCGTGACGACGACCGTCGACGGCACGACCGGGACCGCCCGCGTCATCGTGCTGAACCCCGACCTCTTCGCCGACATGGACGCACGGGCCCGGCAGGTCGTCATCACCCACGAGGCGGCCCACCTGCTCACCGGCGCGGTGGGGACGTCGATGGTCACGTGGGTGGCGGAGGGCTTCGCCGACTACGTGGCGCTGCGCCGCGACGACGCGCCGCTCGCCGTCAGCGCGGGGCAGGCGCTCGCTCAGGTCCGGGCCGACGGTCCGCCGCGCACCCTGCCCGACGCCGACACGTTCGCCGCAGCGGGCGGGCACGGGCTGGGTGCCGTGTACGAGTCGGCCTGGCTCGTGTTCCGCATGCTCGCGCAGGAGCGCTCGAACGAGAGCATCGTCGCCTTCTACGAGTCGGTGCGCGACGGCGCCGACGTTGACGACGCCGCACGGCGTCACCTGGGGCTCAGTGTCGCGCAGATCACCACGCAGTGGCGGGCCTACCTGGAGAAGAGCGCCTCGACGGTGTCGTGAAGGTCGCGCAGCACCGCGGTGCGCTTCACCTTGAACGACGGCGTGAGGTAGCCGTTCTCCTCGGTCCAGTCCTCCTCGAGGATCACGAACTTGCGGATCGACTCGGCCTGGGAGACCAGCGAGTTCGCGTCGTCGACCGCCGACTGGACGGCGGCCTCGAGCTCGGGGGAGTCCAGGGGGCCGTCCCATGCCTCGCGGTCGATGGTGACGAGCGCGGCGATGAACGGCTTGCCGTCGCCCACGACGAGGCACTGGCTCACGACGGGGTGCGCCCGGACCCGGTCCTCCAGCACCGCCGGGGCGACGTTCTTCCCGCCGGCGGTGACGATGATCTCCTTCTTGCGGCCGGTGACGCGCACGTAGCCGTCGTCGTCGACGTCGCCGAGGTCGCCGGTGGCGAACCAGCCGTCGGCGTCGAGAGCGGCGGCGGTGGCCTCGTCGTTCTCCCAGTAGCCGTGGAAGACCTGCGGGCCGCGGAACAGCAGCTCGCCGTCGTCGGCGATCCGCACCTCGGTGTCGGGGAACGGGCGGCCGACGGTCCCGACGCGCTGGGCGGTCGGCGTGTTGACGCACAGGGCCGCGGTGGTCTCGGTGAGGCCGTAGCCCTCCAGGACGGTCACCCCGATGCCGCGGTAGAAGTGCGCGAGCCGGTCGCCGAGGGGCGCGCCGCCGGAGATGGCCCACTCGGCGTGGCCGCCGAGCGCCGCCCGGAGCTTGCCGTAGACGAGCCGGTCGAAGAGGGCGTGCCGCGCGGCGAGCACCGGCCCGACGCGCTTCGGTGCGCCGCGACGTGTCGTCGCGTCCTGCGCCTTGCTGTAGGCGATGGCCGTCGCCACCGCGCGGTCGAAGATGCGGCCCTTGCCGTCGGCGTAGGCCTTCGTGCTGGCGGAGTTGAAGACCTTCTCGAAGACGCGCGGCACGGCGAGCACGAAGGTGGGCTGGTACTCGCCGAGGTCGGCCACGAGGTCCTTGACGTCGGCGGTGTGCCCGAGCCGCGCGCCGGAGCGGATGGCGCCGACCTGGATGATCCGCGCGAAGACGTGCGCCAGCGGGAGGAACAGCAGGGTGGAGGCACCCTCGCGGCCGAACAGCTCCGGCAGCCGCTCGAGGGCGCCGCCCAGCTCGGCGCGGAAGTTGCCGTGCGTGAGTCGGCAGCCCTTCGGCCGCCCGGTCGTGCCCGACGTGTAGATGAGGGTGGCGAGCGAGTCGGACGTGAGCGTCGAGCGCGCCTGCTCGAGCTGCGCGTCGTCGACCTGCGACCCCTGCGCGCGGACGGTGTCGAGGCCACCGTCGTCCAGGGACCAGACGTGCTGAAGGGCGGCCGTCGTCTGGCGCACGGAGTCGACGCGCTCGCGGTGGTGCGGGCTCTCGACCACGGCGGCGACGGCGCCGGAGTCGGAGAGGATCCACGAGATCTGCTCGGCCGAGGACGTCTCGTAGATCGGCACCGTGACGGCACCGACCCACCAGATCGCGTAGTCGACCAGCGTCCACTCGTAGCGGGTGCGCGACAGCAGCGCCACGCGGTCGCCCGGTCGCACGCCCGCGGCGAGCAGACCCTTGGCGACCTCGACGACGTCGGCGTGGAACGCGCCGATGCTCACGTCGGACCATCCGTCGGGCCCGCGGCGCGCCAGGGCGACCGCGTCGGGGTCGCGTGCGAGCCGGTCGAGGACGTCGTCGGTCAGGTTGCCCTGGTCGGTCGACGCCGGCGAGGCGGCGGGGACTCGGGTGGCATCGTCCGCAGCAGTCACGTAGCGCAGGCTACTCGCCGTCGACGCCGCACCGGAGGCGTGGGGCGGCGGCGACGCGCCGTCCCACTACGATGAGGATCCGACCGACCGAGGAGGGCTGCATGGCGCGCACGACCAGCGACATCGTCATCGATGCCGCGCCCTCCGCCGTCATGGCGGTCATCGCCGACTTCGACGCCTACCCGGCGTGGGCCACGGGCGTGCGCCAGGCCGACGTGCTGGCCACCGGCGCCGACGGACGCGCCGACCACGTGCGCTTCACGCTCGACGCCGCACCGATCCGCGACACCTACGAGCTGCTCTACACGTGGGACGGCGACCGGTCGGTGTCGTGGCGTCTCGCCGAGAAGGCCACGGTCCTGACCGCGCTCGACGGCACCTACGCGCTCGCGGTGGTCGACGGCGGGACGCGGGTCACCTACCAGCTGGCCGTCGACGTGGCCGTGCCGTTGCTCGGCACGCTCAAGCGCAAGGCGGAGAAGGTCATCATCGACGCGGCGCTGAGCGGGTTGAAGCAGCGGGTCGAGAGCCTTGCCTGAGGACGAGGTCGGGTCCCTCGGGCAGGAGACCCTGAAGCTGCTCCGCGCGCTTGCCGTCGACACCGAGTCGGTCGCCGACGCCGTGCGCGACGCACCGGACCCCGACGCCCCGGAGACCGAGGCCGGGTCGCAGCACGTCTGCACCACGAGCTGGTGCCCCGTGTGCCAGGTGGTCGGCTTCGTGAAGGACAACCCCGAGGTGGTCGAGGAGGTCGCGCTGGCGGCCCTCCACCTCGCCCGGACGGTGCGCGACGCCTTCGAGGCCGCCACCCGCACGGCCGCACCGGCCGACGACGAGGAGGAGACGCGCCCATGACGGGTCAGCGCAGCACGGACCGCCCGCCGACCCTCGGCGTGGGCGTCGACATCGGTGGCACCAAGGTCGCCGCCGGGCTCGTCGACGCCGACGGCACGATCCTCGACAGCGTCTCCGAGCCCACCCCGGCCGGCGGCAAGATCGCGGCGCTCGTGGCCGACCTCGTCGACCGCCTGCGCGAACGTGCCACGGCGCCGGTCGCCGGCATCGGCGTGGGTGCGGCGGGCTTCGTCTCCGCCGACCGCTCGACGGTCACGTTCGCGCCGAACATCGACTGGCGCGACGAGCCCCTCGGTGCGGACATCGCGCGGCTGCTCGACCTGCCGGTCGTCGTCGAGAACGACGCGAACGCCGCGGCGTGGGGCGAGTACCGCTTCGGTGCCGGCGCCGACTCCGACGACCTGCTGCTCGTGACGATCGGCACCGGCGTCGGTGGCGGCGTGATCCAGGACGGTGACCTCGTGCGGGGCGGCTTCGGCGCCGCCGCCGAGGTCGGCCACCTGCGGCTGGTGCGCGACGGCCGGCTGTGCGGGTGCGGCCAGCACGGCTGCTTCGAGCAGTACGCGAGCGGCAGCGCCCTCGTGCACGACGCGCGGGAGCGCGCGGCGTCCGACGACCCGACGGCGGCGGCCCTGCTCGCCCGCGCGGGCGGCGTCGACGCGATCACGGGCCCGATGGTCACCGACCTCGCCCAGCAGGGCGACCCCCTGTGCGTCGACCTGCTGCACGACCTCGGCACCTGGATCGGCGAGGGCTGCGCCTCGCTCGCCGCCGTCCTCGACCCCACCGTCATCGTCATCGGCGGGGGCGTGGGCGCGGCGGGCGACCTCGTGCCCCGCCGACCGGACAGGAGACTGACGTGGCGGACAGGCTCGCCGTCGGCATCGACATCGGCGGTACCAAGATCGCGGCCGGCGTGGTCGACGAGGACGGCCGGGTCATCGCCCGCACGCGGCGCGAGACGCCGACGACGGAGCCCGAGGCCGTGCTCGACGCGATCGTCGAGATCACCGCCGAGTTCCGCGCCGAGCTGCCGGTCAAGGCCGTCGGCATCGGCGCCGCCGGCTTCGTCGACGCGTCGCAGTCGACCGTGCTCTTCGCACCCCACCTCGCGTGGCGGCACGAGCCGCTGCGCGACCGGGTGGCGCGTCGCACGATGCTGCCCGTCATGGTCGACAACGACGCCAACACCAGCGGGTGGGCGGAGTGGCGCTTCGGCGCGGCGCAGAACGAGCCCGACCTGGTCCTCATCACGCTGGGCACCGGCATCGGCGGGGCGCTCGTCATCGACGGCCTGCCCTACCGCGGACACTTCGGCATCGCCGGCGAGTTCGGCCATATGCAGGTCGTGCCGGGCGGCAACGCCTGCGAGTGCGGCAACCTGGGCTGCTGGGAGCAGTACGCGAGCGGCCGCGTGCTCGGGCGACGCGCTGCGGCCGCCGTGGCGGAGGGCTCGCCCATCGGCCGACGTCTGGCCGAGGCGGCCGGCGGACCCGAGCGGGTCGAGGGTGCGCACGTGACGCCCCTGGCGGAGTCCGGCGACGAGGAGGCGATCGCCTGGATCGCCGAGGTCGGCGACTGGCTCGGCGTCGGGATGGCGAACCTCGCCGCCGCGCTCGACCCCGGCCTCTTCGTGGTCGGCGGCGGCGTGAGCGACGCCCGCGAGATGCTCCTCGGCCCCGCGCGGGAGGCCTACTCGCGGACCCTGACGGGGCGCGGCTACCGCTCGGAGGCGCGGATCGTCCGCGCGCACCTCGGGCCCGAGGCGGGTCTCATCGGCGCGGCCGACATGGCCCGCCTCACAGCGCGGCGCCGTCGTCCGGCCAATCCTGCTGCCCGGGTCCGTGTTCGGGCAGCTGCGCGATCAGGTAGATCGCCGAAGCGACGAAGGTGAGCGCCGCGCCCAGCAGCACGGGGCGCGACAACCAGCTGCCGCCGACCGTCGCGAGCACGAGCAGGAGGGGCGAGCCCACCAGGCCCGCCCAGGCGGTCGCGCGACCCCGGTGCAGCGGCCGTGCCGGCCCCGGCCGGACGTGGCGGTAGAACTGCTCGTCGACCGGGTCGGGCTGGTCGTCGAGCTCGACCGGCTCGGGCTCGGGCTCCGGCTCTGCGGGCTGCGCGACCCCGAGGGGGAACGGCAGGTCGAGGTCGAGCCGCTCGACGATCGCGTCGAAGGCGTCGCGGTCGCTGCTGCGTCGCGCCTCGCCGTCGTCGTCGGGCGTGCGGTCGTCGCGGTCAGCCACGGTCGACCCCGTCCGTGATCCCACCCGTGATCTCCGCGACGAACGCGGCGGACCGCTCCCGGATCAGCGGGGCGTCGTGGTCGACGGTCGCGACGTGGTAGCTGTCGGTCAGCTCGACCACGGTCAGCAGGTCGGGTCGCACGCCCTCGCGCACGAGCGCCAGGGTGCTGTCGTCGACGACGTGGTCCTCGACGGAGCGGAAGAACAGCACGGGGGACTGCACGCGGTCGAGACCGTCGCGGACGTCGTCCCACAGCTGCATCATCGAGTGCAGCGCGCGCAGCGGTGTGCGGTCGTAGGCGCCCTCGCTGACCCCGGGCTTCTTGATGTCGCCGCCGATCGCGGCCATGGACGGCAGCACGTGCTTGAGCACGGGCACCGCCTTGAGCCGCGGGTCGCGCGACGCGACCGCCGGGTTCACGAGCACCACGCCCGCGACGTCGGCGGGCCGCTGCTCGGCCAGGCGCAGCGCGAGGCAGCCGCCCATCGACAGCCCGGCCACGACGACGGCGTCGCACCGCTCCCGCAGGACGTCGAGCTCGTGGTCGAGGGCGCCGTACCAGTCGCGCCAGGTGGTGCGGTTCATCTCCTGCCACGTGGTGCCGTGCCCGGGCAACCGCGGCACCCGGACGGTGTACCCGCGGTCGGCGAGGTCGCGGCCCCAGTCGACCATCGACGCGGGGGACCCGGTGAAGCCGTGGCTGAGCAGGACACCGACGCGGCCGGCGTCGTGGGCGAAGGGCTCGGCTCCGGGCACGACGGTGGGGGACGGGCTCATGGAACCATCCTCTCCCACGGTGTCGCCGCCGCACACCCCCCGGATCGCGGTAGTGTCCGGGTGACGCTGAGGAGGCGACGTTGTTCTACTGGTTCCTGAAGTTCCTGGCCCTGGGTCCGCTGCTGAAGCTGATCTTCAGGCCGTGGGCCGAGGGCACCGAGAACGTGCCCAAGGAGGGCGCGGTCATCCTCGCGAGCAACCACCTGTCCTACAGCGACTGGTTGTTCATGCCGCTGGTGATCCCGCGGCGCGTGACGTTCGTGGCGAAGGCCGAGTACTTCGAGACCCCCGGCATCAAGGGCTGGTTCCAGAAGAAGTTCTTCTCCGGCGCCGGCCAGGTGCCGATCGACCGGTCGAGCGGGTCCGCCGCCGCCGGCGCGATCGCCACGCAGCTGCGCCTGCTGTCGGAGGGCGAGGTCTGCGGGATCTACCCCGAGGGCACCCGCTCCCACGACGGCAAGCTCTACCGCGGACGCACGGGCGTGGCGCGCATCGCGCTCGAGTCCGGCGTGCCGGTGATCCCGCTCGCGGTCATCAACACCGACGTCGTGGCTCCTCCCGGCAAGGTCTTCGGGCGGATGGCCCGGCCCGGTGTCCGCTTCGGCGAGCCGCTCGACTTCAGCCGCTACGAGGGGCTGGAGGGCGACCGGTTCATCCTGCGGGCCGTCACCGACGAGATCATGTACGAGATCATGCGGCTCTCCGGCCAGGAGTACGTCGACCTGTACGCGCAGGACGCCAAGAAGCGCGACCGCGAGGCCGAGCGCGAGGCGGCGCGGACGGCCGAGCGCGCGGAGTCCGACGAGGTCTGGGACCAGATCAAGCCCGAGTGACGCCGCGTCGTCGCGCCCACCTGCCCGGTCCGGCACTCGTCGTGCGCGGCGGAGGTAGGGCGACGACGATGGGAGCAGGGCCCACAGGCGTCGGGCCCGCGACCAGCGGAGGACGGCGGGCATGAGCGCGTACGAGGGTCACGACCACGACCAGCACGGGACCCGGCGGCCCGACGTGGAGGACGTCTGGTCCTACCCGCGCCCGCCCGCCGTGGTCCCCAGCTCCGAGACGGTCGTCGTCGAGCTCGGCGGCCTCGAGGTCGTGCGGACCACGTCGGCCTTGCGCGTCCTGGAGACGAGCCACCCGCCGACCTACTACCTGCCGATCGCCGACGTCCGTGACGGCGTGCTGCGGCCCGTCGCCCGTCGGACGTGGTGCGAGTACAAGGGGGAGGCGGCCTACTTCGACCTCGTGGCGGGCGACCGCGTGGTGCCCGCGGGCGCGTGGACCTATCCCACGCCGACCCGGGGCTACGAGGTGCTCCTGGACCACGTGGCGCTGTACCCCGCGCAGATGGACCGCTGCACCGTCGACGGCGAGGTCGTGCAGGCCCAGGACGGCGACTTCTACGGCGGCTGGATCACCTCGCGCGTCGGCGGACCGTTCAAGGGTGCGCCCGGCACGCTGCACTGGTGAGCCGGGCGTCCTGCGCCGGGCGTCCCTCGGACGGACGGGTTTCGAGCCGGTGGGGGAGCCGCACTAGACTCTCCTGGTGAGCATTCCGAGCCTCGACGACCTCCACGCGATGGGAGCTGCCCAGCAGCCCACCTACGCCGACCCCGCTGCCCGCGAGCGCGCGCTCGAGCAGCTGCGCCGGATGCCGCCCCTGGTCTTTGCCGGCGAGTGCGACGACCTCCGCGACCGCATGGCCGCCGTGGCCCGCGGCGAGGCGTTCCTGCTGCAGGGCGGCGACTGCGCCGAGACCTTCGAGGGCGTCACCGCCGAGAACGTGCGCAACAAGCTGCGGGTGCTGCTGTCGATGGCCGTCGTCCTGACGTACGCCGCCAGCGTGCCCGTGGTCAAGGTCGGCCGGCTCGCGGGGCAGTACGCCAAGCCGCGATCCCGCGACACCGAGACCCGCGACGGCGTGACGCTGCCGGCCTACCGCGGCGACGCCGTCAATGGCTTCGACTTCACGCCCGAGTCGCGCGTGCACGACCCGCAGCGTCTCGTCGACGTGTACCACGCGTCCAGCGCCACGCTGAACCTCGCGCGCGCCTTCACCACGGGCGGCTACGCCGACCTGCGCCAGATGCACGAGTGGAACAAGGACTTCGTCAAGAACAGCCCGGTCGGCGTCAGCTACGAGCAGGTGGGCGGCGAGATCGACCGCGCCCTCGCGTTCATGGACGCCATCGGCGTCGAGCCCGACGCGTTCCGCTCCGTCGACTTCTACTCCTCCCACGAGGCGCTCATCCTCGAGTACGAGCACGCCCTCACCCGGGTCGACTCCCGCACCCAGCGCTCGTACGACGTCTCCAGCCACTTCGTCTGGATCGGCGAGCGCACGCGCCAGCTCGACGGCGCCCACGTGGAGCTGCTGAGCCACATCGCCAACCCGATCGGCGTCAAGCTCGGCCCGACCACGTCGGCCGACGACGCGATCGCGCTGTACGAGAAGCTCAACCCCGAGCGCGAGCCGGGCCGGATCACGTTCATCACCCGCTTCGGCGCCGACAAGATCCGCGACCTCCTGCCGCCCCTCGTGGAGAAGGTGACTGCCGCCGGCCTCGAGGTCGCGTGGGTGTGCGACCCCATGCACGGCAACACCTTCGAGGCCTCCACGGGCTACAAGACCCGCGAGTTCGACGACGTCATCGACGAGACCCGCGGCTTCTTCGAGGTGCACCGCGCGCTCGGCACGTGGCCCGGCGGCATCCACGTGGAGCTGACCGGCGACGACGTCACCGAGTGCGTCGGCGGCGGTCGACGCGTCTCCGCCGAGGACCTCGCCACGCGCTACGAGACGCTGTGCGACCCGCGGCTCAACCGCGAGCAGTCGCTCGAGCTGGCCTTCCTCGTGGCCGACATGCTGCACCAGCGCTGATCCTGCGGCACCCGCCGACACCGGCGCCCCCGGACGAGGTCCGGGGGCGCCGGTCGTTCAGACGTAGATGACGACGGTCGAGCCGACCTTGGCCTTGCCCGAGCCCGGGTCCTGGAAGACGACGCGGTCGGAGCCGGGGATGCGGTTGCGCACGTCGACCTCGAAGCCGGCCTCCTCGAGCGCCTTCACGGCCTCGTCGCGCGGGCGACCGAGCACGTCGGGCACGTCGACGGACTCCGGGCCCTTCGACACCTCGATCGTGACGGTGTCGCCGCGGAACAGCGTGCCGTCCCTCGGTGTCTGGCTGATGACCCGGTCCTTCGGGACGTCGTCGGAGAAGGACTCGCGCACGGTGACGGCGAACGACGCCTCCTCGAGCGCCGCGCGCGCCTCCTGGCGGGTGCGGCCGGTCTGGTCGGGCACCTGGATCGGCTCGCGGCCCCGGCTCACGACGAGGTCGACCACGGTGCCGCGCCGGACCTGCTGGCCGACCTTGACGCCGGAGACGGCGACGACCTGCCCCTGGGGCACGGTCTCGTCGTAGCGCTCGGTGACGTCACCGGCCTGCAGGTTGCGCCTCTCGAGCGCCGCGCGGGCGTCGTCGAGGGTCCGGCCCGACAGGTCGGGCACGGCGTAGCGCTCCTTGCCCTTGGAGACGACCGCCGTGATCTTCTGGCCCGGCAGCAGCCGGTCGCCGACGGCGGGGTCGGTGGAGATGACGGTGCCGAGGGGCGCGGTCTCGGAGAACGCGCGACGGGTGACGTCGAGCTCGAACCCCGCGTCCTTGGCCTCCTCGGCCGCCTGCGCCTCGGCCTGGCCGACCAGCTGCGGGACCGCCTCGTAGCGGCCGAAGCCCAGCCAGTAGCCGGCACCGGCTGCGACGAGCGCCGCGAGGAGCGTGGCCACCAGCAGCAGCCGGCCGCGTCGTCGTGCACGGTCGTCGCGGGTGCGGGTGGGCGGCTCCTGCGGCGGGGGAGCCGCTGCGGCGGCGGGGGTGCGCGACCACGTGTCGCTGCTCCAGCGCATGGTCGGCTCCGCGCGGGCGACGACCTCGCCGGTCTCGCGGTCGACGAGGACGGTCTCGCCGCCGTCGTCGTCCAGGGCCGAGGCCGCGGACGGTGACATCGGGCCCGAGAGGGCGCCGTCGGGGTACTCGTGCTCGAGCACGACCGGGCGGGTCGGCTCGTCGTCGGGGGCCGTCGTGCGCGGCAGGAGGTCGGCGGTGAGGTCGGGGTCGTCGGCCAGCCCCTCCACGAGGGCCCGCTCGACCAGCCGGACCTGCCGCAGCAGCACGCCGGCGTCCTGCGAGCGCTGCGTGCGGTCGCGGACCGTGGCCCTGGCGACGAGCGCGTCGACGTAGGGCGGCAGCTCAGGACGCAGCAGCGACGGCGGCGCGACGTCCTCGTGGACGTGCTTGTAGGCCACCTGAATCGGTGACTCGCCCGTGTGCGGCTTGACGCCCGTGAGCATCTCATAGAGCAGCGCCCCGCACGCGTACACGTCGGAGCGTGCGTCGGCGCCCTCGTTGACGACGATCTCGGGCGCGAGGTAGGAGACGGTGCCGATGAGCGTGCCGCCCGTGGCGGTGGTCGCGGCGCTGACGGCGCGGGCCAGGCCGAAGTCGGCGACCTTGACCTCGCCGTCGGGCGTGATGAGCACGTTCTCGGGCTTCACGTCGCGGTGGACCAGGTGCGCGCGGTGCGCCGCGGACAGCGCCGTCAGGACGTCGGCGAGGAGACGCAGCGCCCGCAGCGGACGCATGGGCGCCTCCTCGCGCATCACGTCGCGCAGGGTGCGCCCCGGTACGTACTCCATGACGAGGTAGGTGATGTCGCCGTCGCGGCCCTGGTCGAAGACGGCCACGACACCGCGGTGGTTGAGCTTGGCGGCGGCGCGCGCCTCCCGCTCGAAGCGCTGCGAGAACTCCTCGTCGTCGCCGAGCCCGGCGTGCATGACCTTGACGGCGACCGGACGGTCCAAGAGGAGGTCGCGGGCTAGGAAGACGTCGGCCATACCGCCACGGGCACGCCGGACCTCCTCACGTCGGCTCCACAGGCCGGCTGACCCTGGGACGAGTGTAGAGAACAGCCTCGCGCGGACGGTGCTGCGCGGCCGTGTCCTCGTCGGGAGTTGCCCGCGCAGCCCGCTCCGCGGTGCTCAGGAGGAGCGTCGGGTCGCGCTGAGCGCCAGCGGTGCCAGGACGTCGCGCGCTGCCGGACCGAGCGCGTCGATCGCCTCGTCGACCTCGTCCTCGAGCCGGGCGATGTCGCGCTCGACGGCCGCGAGTGCGCCGGTGCGGGTCATGAGGTCGGTGAGCGGGGCGACGCCCTCGCGCGTGCCCAGCAGCCGGGTGAGCAGCTCACGGTCGTCGTCGGAGCCCAGCTCGAGGGCACGGGCCACCAGCACCGTGCGCTTGCCCTCGCGCAGGTCGTCGCCCGCCGGCTTGCCCGTCGCGGCCGGGTCGCCGAAGACGCCCAGCACGTCGTCGCGCAGCTGGAACGCCTGGCCGAGCGGCACGGCGATGGCGCTCAGCCCCGCCACCAGCGCGTCGTCGGCTCCTGCCAGCGCCGCGCCGATGTGCAGCGGTCGCTCCACCGTGTAGGAGGCGGCCTTGAACCGCACGATCGTCATGGCCTCCTCGACGGTGACGGTGGCGCGGGTCTGCGCCAGCACGTCGAGGTACTGGCCCGCGACGACCTCCGAGCGGCAGAGGTCGAGGTAGCGCAGCGCCTCGGGCACCCGAGGCAGGCCGGAGGAGCGCAGCTGCTCGTCGGCCCACGAGAGCATGAGGTCGCCCAGCAGCACCGCGGTGGCCTGGCCGAAGCGTGCGGCGTCGCCCACGGACCCCTCGACCGCGCGGTGCCGTGCCTCGAAGTCGCGGTGCACGCTCGGGTGCCCACGCCGGGTGTCGGAGCCGTCCATCAGGTCGTCGTGGACGAGGGCGCTGGCCTGCAGCCACTCGAGCGACGCCGCGGCGGTGACGAGGGCGGGATCGTCGGGGTCGCCGCCGGCCACGAGCCACCCGGCGCGGCAGAACAGCGGCCGCAGCCGCTTGCCGCCGGCGACGAAGGCCACGGCGCTGTCGAGGAACGGGGCGAGGTCGGTGCCGACGTCGGCGAGCTCGGCGCGGCGTCGAGCCGCGAAGCGCTCGAGCTCGTCGGCCACGGCGTCTCGGAACTCGACAAGATCGGCGGCTACCACGTCGCGGACGATACCGTTGGCCCGTGACCGACGCCCCCGCGCCCGTGCCCTCCCACTCGATCGTGGAGGACCTCCGCGACCAGCGTCCCTGCGTCTCCTTCGAGTTCTTCCCGCCCAAGGACGACGCGGGGGAGGAGGTCCTGTGGCGCACCATCGCCGACCTCGAGCCGCTGCGTCCGTCGTTCGTCTCCGTGACCTACGGCGCCGGCGGGACGAGCCAGGACCGCACGGTCCGGGTGACGTCGCGCATCGCGGAGGAGTCGCGGATCCGCGCCGTCGGGCACCTGACCCTGGTCGGGCAGAGCCGCTCGGAGATCGAGGCGGTCCTCAAGCAGTACGCGGCGTCCGGCATCCGCCACGTCCTGGCCCTGCGCGGCGACCCCAAGGGCGGGCCCCGGGCGCCGTGGGAGACCCACCCGGAGGGCATGGACCACGCGGTCGAGCTCGTCGAGCTGGCCCGTGACCTGGGCGACTTCACGGTCGGCGTCGCGGCGTTCCCCGAGGGCCACCCCGACGCCGGCGGACTCGAGCCCGACGCGGACGTGCTCGTCGCGAAGCACCGGGCGGGCGCGGAGTTCGCGATCACCCAGCTGTTCTTCCGCGCGCAGGACTATGTCGATCTCGTCGAGCGGGTCCGGTCCCGCGGGAGCGACCTGCCGATCGTCCCCGGCATCATGCCGATCCTGAACTTCTCGCAGGTCGCCCGCATGGCCGAGCTGTCGGGGGCAGAGATCCCGCGTGAGGTCCTCGACGTCGTCGAGCCGGTGCAGGACGATCCTGCGGCGGTGCGTGCGCGTGGCATCGAGCTGGCCACCCAGCTGTGTCGCGACCTGCTCGCCCAGGGCGCGCCCGGCCTGCACTTCATCACGCTGAACCGCTCCAAGGCCACGCGCGAGATCTTCGAGACGCTACGGGGCGAGGGCCTGGTCTGACCCGCACTCCCGCTCAGGCGGGG
Organism: Aeromicrobium sp. REDSEA-S38_B2; assembly: GCF_001628525.1. Taxonomy (NCBI): domain Bacteria; kingdom Bacillati; phylum Actinomycetota; class Actinomycetes; order Propionibacteriales; family Nocardioidaceae; genus Aeromicrobium; species Aeromicrobium sp. REDSEA-S38_B2. Next base: position 45,267 of record NZ_LUNH01000042.1, read on the forward strand.
GTGGCCGGACGACGCGGCACGGCGCCGAGCCGTTCGGCGATCGCCTCGGTGGCGAGACCGATCGCCTCCAGCGAGGGTCCCGGGTGCGCGTGCGCGCCGGCCATCACGACGCCGGGGGGCAGCGTCGGGCCCGGGCGCTGCAGCACCGTGCGCCAGCCTCGCCACTGCCAGCCCCAGTGACCCAGGCGCACGAGGTCGGCCGGGGCGAGGTCGTGGCGCTCCACCACCCGGTCGCGCAGGTCGATGCCGACGCGCACGAGCGCGATCAGCGGGTCCTCGGCCTTGTGGTGCGCGATCGTCCAGCAGCCGGGAGAGCCCTCCCAGAGATGCAGCGGCGGGTCGGCGTGCACCGCGACGTCGCGGGCGAGGTCGGGCGTCGGGGCGTCCGGCGACAGCCGGACGAGTGCCCGGTGGGCCGGGATGCGCGGCAGCAGCGCCGGCTCGGGGAGTCCGTCGGGCCAGGTCGGCGCGCACCACGCCACGACGTCGGCCGCCACCACCCCGTCGTCGGTGCGGACGCCGGTGACGCCGGACGTGTCGCGCTCGACGCCCCACGCAGAGCACCCGAGGCGCACGTCGACGCGACGTTCCTCGAGCCGCCGGGCGAGGGCGTCGGCGAGCGCCGGCATGCCGCCCTCGACCTCCCATCGCCCGAAGTTCCGCTCGACCTGGTGGCGTACCGCCGTGGCAGCGGGCACGGCGCGCGGGTCGTCGCCGGCGAGCACGACGTCGTCGAGCACCATGCGACGCACCCGGTCGTCGTCGAAGGTCCGCGCGACCTCGCGGCTCAGGGGACGGCGCGCGTGGAGGGCGCGACGGGTCGCCCGGTCGAGCGAGTCGGCGCTGGGCACCTGGTTGAGCAGCCGTCGTCGGACGAGGTCCCAGGGCTCGGTCATCGGGTCGAGCCACGGGCTCCAGGGATCCTCGCCGAAGGTCCCGAGGAAGGCGTCGACCTGTCCCGAGCGCCGGCCCATCGGCAGGTCCATCA
>NZ_LUNH01000043.1:0-53562 GCF_001628525.1 Aeromicrobium sp. REDSEA-S38_B2
AGCCATGACGGTCCTTCGAGAGGGGGAGGGGGAGGGGGAGGGGAGGAGGGGCGAGCGCGACGGGGACGCGGACGTCGGTCCGCGCCCCCGTCCGGGGCTCACTGGAAGGTGATGTTGGCCTGCGCCTCGACGGTCGAGGACGTGCCGTTGTGCGAGGTGATCGTCACGGCGCACTGGTCGTTGGCCGCGCTGCCCTTGCAGGTGAACGACGCGGGCTGTCCCGCACCGGCCACCGGGATGCCGTAGTGGGCGTTGGAGTTGACCTTCTTCGCGGTGTAGCTGACGGAGATGTTCCCGTTCGCGTCGGCCGTCGTCTCCACGCCGGACGAGCACGCGGGAACGCCGAGGATCCCGTACGACTTCGTCGAGCAGGTGCCGACCTTGTAGGTCCCGTTGGCGGTGTAGCCGGAGCCGGTGACGGTGACGACGGAGCCGCTGGCGCTCGACGACAGGCCCGTGCTCGGCGTGACGGAGATGGTGCCGGCCGCGTGCGCCACGGTCGGCGCGGCGAGGGTCACCGCCGCAGCGGCGAGACCCAGGGCGAGGGGGAGGCGGCGGGGGAGGGAGGTGCTCATCGTGCTCCTTCGGTAAGGTTAGGCTGTCCTAACGGCTCGTACCGTAGAGGCGTCGGGGCCGAGTGCGCAAGACCTGGTCCCTCGGCACCAGGGGGCGGCGATGCCGGGGTGGCGGTCGTCGGCCGAACGCGTGTCCCACGTCGCACCGCTGAGTGTTTCATAAAATTTGAACATCAACTAAGGTCCACCTGAGTGATCAGTGGCGCGTCGTGCCGCCCGTCGACCAGGAGGTCCCATGTCGTCCGTCCGTCCCGTGCTCACGAGCGTCGTGGGAGCGCTGTGCGCCGCCCTGCTGCTGTCCGCCTGCGGAGGGTCGTCCACGGCCGAGGACTCCGCCTCGAGCGACTTCGAGACCGTCCGGATCACGCACGCGCTGGGCACGGCCGAGATCACCGAGAAGCCGGAGCGGGTCGTCACCCTCGGCCAGGGGTCGGCCGAGACGGCCATCGCGCTCGGCGTCACCCCGGTCGGCATCGAGTCCTACCCCTGGGGTGCCGACGACACCGGCTACCTGCCGTGGATCCACGAGGCCGTCACCGAGCGCGGCGACGAGCTGCCGCAGCAGTTCACCGGAGGCACCGAGCTCGACATCGAGGCGATCCTCGAGCTCGAGCCCGACCTCATCCTGGCCCCGTGGTCGGGCGTGACGCAGGAGCAGTACGACCTGCTCAGCGACATCGCCCCCACCGTCGCCTACGAGAAGGAGCCGTGGGTCATCACCTGGGAGGACCAGATCGCGACGATCGGCCGCTCGCTGGGCGAGGAGAAGGCCGCCGCCGGACTCGTCGACGACATCGAGGAGCAGTTCGCCTCCGCCGCCGACCCGAGGTACGAGGGCCGCACGTTCTCCTTCATCTACACGAACGGACCGGGCACGCTCGGCGTGTTCTACCCCGGCGAGCAGCGGGTGACGTTCGTCTCGGCGCTCGGCCTCGAGCCCGCGCTGAGCGAGAAGGAGCTGAAGGACTGGGAGGAGCCGGGCACCGACTCCGCGCTCATCGGCCTCGAGAACGCCGACATGCTCGACGACTCCGACCTGGTCTTCACCTTCTACGCCGACGAGAAGAGCCGCAAGGAGACCGAGTCCCAGCCGCTGTACGCCGGGATCCCCGCGGTGGAGAAGGGTGCGCTCGTCGCGCCCACGGACCAGTCCTTCGTGACGGCGTCCTCGATCATCACGCCGCTGACCGTGCCCTGGGCGCTCGAGCGCTACCGGCCGATCATCGACCGAGCCCTGGCGCGGGCCGACGCGTGATGCGTCGAGGGGCTCTGCTCCTCGGCCTGGTCGTCGTCCTCGCGTGCACCGCGGCGCTCAGCGTCGTGCTCGGGGTGCGCGCCAACGAGGTGTCGGACGTCTGGGACGTGCTCACCGGTCGCGGCGACGAGTACCTGGGCCGGATCGTCGAGGCCCGGGTGCCGCGGACCGTGGTCGGCGCGGTGGTGGGAGCCGCGCTGGCCGTGGCCGGGCTGCTGATCCAGGCGGTCACCCGCAACCCGCTCGCCGAGCCGGGCCTGCTCGGAGTCAGCATGGGCGCGTCGGCCGCCATCGTGACCGCCACGGCGTTCCTCGGGCTCGGGAACGGGACGGCCATAGTGTGGGTGGCGATCCCGGGCGCCCTCGTCGCCGTGGCCGTCGTCTACGCCCTCGGTCGACGCGCCGGCGGCGAGTCGGTGGTCCCGCTGATCCTCGCCGGCGCGGTCGTCAGCGCGGTGCTGGGCGCCTACGTCCAGGCGATGATCCTGACCCGGCCCGACGCCTTCGACTCCTACCGCTTCTGGGTGGTCGGGTCGTTGGCCGGGGTGCGGTGGGAGACGCTGGCGATGGTGGCCCCGGTCATGCTCGTCGGTCTCGTCCTGACGGTGCTGGTCGCACCGGGCCTGAACACCGTGCAGCTCGGCGACGCCGTCGCGACGTCGCTCGGTGTGCGGGTCGCGTGGGTGCGGCTCGGGGCCCTCGCCGCGGCGACGCTGCTCGCGGCGGCGGCCACGGCGGCGGCCGGGCCGATCGTCTTCGTCGGCCTGGCGGTCCCGCACGTCGTGCGGGCGCTCGTCGCCTCCGACCTGCGGTGGCAGGTGCCCGTGGCCCTGCTGCTGGGGGCCACGCTGCTCGTGGGCTCCGACGTGCTGGCCAGGGTCGTGGCGCGACCCACCGAGCTCATGGTCGGTGTCGTCACCGCGTTCCTCGGCGCGCCGTTCCTGCTCGCGGCCGTGCGACGGACGAGGGCCGCCGCGTGAGCGCGACCGTGCGGCGGGTGGTCGTGCCCGTGCGTCGCCGCACCCTGACCGTCTGCCTGGGCATCGTGGCGGTGAGCGTGGTGCTCTCGCTGCTGACGCTCTCGCTCGGCCGGCTGGGCCTGTCCGTGGCGGACCTGCGCGACGCCGTCACCGGCGACCTCGACGCGAGGTCGCGGTTCGTGCTCGAGCGGCTGCGGGGTCCACGTCTGCTGGTCGCGGTCGGGGTGGGGGTCGCCCTCGGTGTCGCGGGCGCGCTGTTCCAGACGGTGACCCGCAACCCGCTGGGCAGCCCCGACGTCATCGGCCTCGCCGCCGGCGCGGGGGCGGGCGTGGCCGTGACGGTGGTGCTCGGCTCCACCGTGCCCGCCCCTGTCGGAGCGGTGCTGGGAGCCGGCGCGGCGATCGGCATCGTGTACCTGGCGAACGGCTCGGGCTTCGCGTCGCCGGCGCGGGTCATCGTCACCGGCATCGGCGTGGCAGCCATGTGCACCGCGGTGACGCAGTACGTGGTGGCCGTCGAGATGCGCGACAGCGCGCACGCCCTGGCCGCCTACACGGTCGGTTCGCTGTCGGCCCGCGACCTCGGGCACGCCGCGACCATCGCGGGGGGCCTGCTCCTGCTGCTGCCGTGCGTCGCCGCCCTGCACCACCGGCTGCTCGTCATGGACATGGGCGACGAGCTCTGCGACGCGCTCGGTGCCCGCGCGTCGGCGACCCGGACCTGGGCCATCGTGCTGTCGGTGCTGCTGGCCGCCGTCGCCGTCTCGGTGTCCGGGCCCATCTCGTTCGTCGCGCTGACCGCGCCGCACGTCGCCCGACGCCTCACCGGCGCCGTGGGCCCCAACCTCGTGGCCTCGGCGCTCGTCGGCGTGCTGATCGTGCTCTCCGCCGACGTGGTCGCCCAGCACGTCCCCGCCGCGGAGGGACTGCCCGTCGGGGTCGTCACGATCGGGGTCGGCGGCGCCTACCTCGGCTACCTGCTGCTCGTCCACTGGAGGAACGTCACGACATGAACGAGTCATCCCTGCGTGCCGACGGGATCACCGTGGGCTACGGCGGCGCCCCGGTGCTGCGCGACCTCGACTTCACGGTGAGCCGCGGCCACTTCACGGCCGTCATCGGGCCCAACGGCTGCGGCAAGTCGACGCTGGTCAAGACCCTCGCCCGGACGCTGCGGCCGACCGCGGGCCAGGTCGTGCTCGACGGCGTGCCCCTCGAGCGGCACCGCTCCAAGCACGTCGCCCGACGCATCGGCCTGCTGCCGCAGGAGCCCGTGGTGCCCGACGGCATCACCGTCGAGGAGCTGGTCGCGCGGGGCAGGCACCCGTACCACGCGCCGCGGCGGCAGTGGAGCGAGGGCGACGACGAGGCGATCGCCTCGGCACTGACGGCCACGGGCGTCGAGGCGCTGGCAGGTCGCCGGGTGGCGGACCTCTCAGGAGGGCAGCGCCAGCGCGCCTGGATCGCCATGGTCCTCGCGCAGCAGACCGAGTTCGTCCTGCTCGACGAGCCGACGTCGTTCCTCGACCTCGCGCACCAGCTCGACGTGCTGCACCTGTGCCAGGAGATCCGGGCCGCCGGACGCACCGTCGTGGCGGTGCTGCACGACCTGAACCAGGCGGCCCGCTACGCCGACCGCGTCGTGCTCATGCGCGACGGCGACGTCGTGGCCGAGGGGACGGCGCGCGAGGTCGTGACGAGCGCCCAGGTCGAGGAGGTCTTCGGGGTCCGGTGCCGCCTGGTCGAGGACCCCGAGTCGGCTACTCCGCTGATGATCCCGCTGCAGGATCAGCGCGCCCGGCCTTGACCTCCTGCCAACGCTCGTCGAGGCGGACGTCGTCGAGCAGCCACGCCATGTAGTGGTGCATGTGGGTGAGCCGCTCGTGGGCGGGGCTGCCCTCGGGGACGTCGGGCAGCGCGCGGGCGGCGAGGTCGCGCTGGGCCTGCAGGTAGGGCCGCTCGTGCTGCAGGAAGCGGCCCCACACGTCGCGCGCCATGAAGTGGCGGGTCGCGCGCTCGCCGGGACGTCGCTCGTGGTGGAGGAAGCCGGCGTCGGCGAGGCTGCGCGTGGCGTTGGAGACCGACCCCGTGCTCACGTCGAGGTCGGCGGCGATCTGGGCGGCCGTGACGCCGTCGGACTCGTCGAGGAGCAGGTACGCGGCGATCCGTCCCTCGGTGCGCGAGGCGCCCCGCGACGTCCACGCGCGGGCGAAGGACTCGATGAACTCGGCTCGACGAGCGCCGCTGATCGTCATCGGACCAGGGTAGGTGCAGGCGGGGGCGTCGGCTCGTCCGCGCGGGCGAGGAACGGGGACGCGGGCAGCAGGTGAACACCGCGTGTCCTTTCTTGACTCGTTCAAGAAAGCCGGTAGAGTCGAGGTCATGCCGCACCTCGACGTCGCCGAGCTCCTCCGCGGGGTCGGTCTGCGTGTCACCCGTCCACGGGTGGCCGTGCTGGAGGCGCTCGAGCGGCTGCCGCACGCCGACACCGGCGACGTCATCGACGCCGCGCGGCGAGACGTCCCCGACGTCTCGCACCAGGCGGTCTACGACTCGCTGGCCGCGCTCACCGAGGCCGGTCTCGTGCGTCGTATCCAGCCGCACGGCCACACGGCCCGGTACGAGCGGCGCGTCGGCGACAACCACCACCACGTCGTGTGCCGCACCTGCGGCACCATCGCCGACGTCGACTGCGCGACGGGGGAGGCGCCCTGCCTCGTCCCGTCGCAGGACCACGGCTTCGTCATCGACGAGGCCGAGGTCATCTTCTGGGGCACCTGCCCCGCCTGTGCGCGCGCCGGGTCGGCCGAGACTCCGCGCGATCCCCAGACTCCCGCGCCCGCCTGAGGGCAGCGGTCCGCACCGTCCACCCACCTGAGAGGAACATCGTGAGCGAGCACGACAAGCCGAACGCCGAAGTCGGCGAGATGAACGACCCCCTGGAGGCCAAGGGTGCGCCGGAGGGCCAGTGCCCCGTCGCGCACGACAGCCTGCCGTACCCGACGCGCCAGGACGCCAACAAGGTGTGGTGGCCCGAGGGCCTGAACCTCAAGATCCTCGCGAAGAACCCGTCGGTCGCCAACCCGCTCGGCGACGACTTCGACTACGCCGCGGCGTTCGAGTCGCTCGACCTCGCCGAGGTCAAGCGCGACATCGAGCAGGTCCTCACGACCTCGCAGGACTGGTGGCCCGCCGACTTCGGGCACTACGGCGGTCTCATGATCCGCATGGCGTGGCACAGCGCCGGCACCTACCGCGTGCACGACGGCCGTGGCGGCGCGGGCGCCGGTCAGCAGCGCTTCGCCCCGCTGAACAGCTGGCCCGACAACGGCAACCTCGACAAGGCCCGCCGTCTGCTCTGGCCGGTCAAGAAGAAGTACGGCAAGAACCTCTCCTGGGCCGACCTCATCGTGCTCACCGGCAACGTGGCGCTGGAGTCCATGGGCTTTGAGACCTTCGGCTTCGCCGGCGGTCGTGAGGACGTGTGGGAGCCGGACGCCGACGTGTACTGGGGCCCGGAGACCGAGTGGCTCGGGGACGAGCGCTACTCCGGCGACCGTGAGCTCGAGCGCCCCCTCGCCGCCGTGCAGATGGGCCTCATCTACGTCAACCCCGAGGGCCCCAACGGCGAGCCCGACCCGCTGGCCGCGGCCCGCGACATCCGCGAGACGTTCGGCCGCATGGCCATGAACGACGAGGAGACCGTCGCCCTCATCGCCGGCGGCCACACGCTCGGCAAGACCCACGGTGCGGCCGACCCCGAGAAGTACGTCGGCGCCGAGCCCGAGGGCGCGTCGCTGGAGGAGCAGGGCCTGGGCTGGAAGAACTCCTTCGGCGCCGGCCACGGCAACGACACGATCACGTCGGGCCTGGAGGTCACCTGGACGCGCACGCCCGTCCAGTGGTCCAACGACTACTTCGAGCTGCTCTTCGGCTACGAGTGGGAGCTGACCAAGAGCCCCGCCGGCGCCTGGCAGTTCGAGGCCAAGGACGCCGAGGCGATCATCCCCGACGCCCACGGCGGCCCGAACCGCAAGCCGCGCATGCTCGTCACCGACGTGGCGCTGCGCGTCGACCCGGCCTACGAGCAGATCTCGCGCCGCTACAAGGACGACCCGGCCGCGTTCGCCGACGCGTTCGCGCGAGCCTGGTTCAAGCTCACGCACCGCGACATGGGCCCGAAGGACCGCTACCTCGGCCCCGAGGTCCCGGCGGAGACGCTGATCTGGCAGGACCCGCTGCCCGAGGCGACGGGCGCCCCGCTCGACGCCGCGGCGATCGCGGACCTCAAGCAGCGTGTCGCCGACTCCGGCCTGAGCGTGACCGACCTGGTCGGCACCGCGTGGGCGTCGGCCTCGACGTTCCGCAGCAGCGACAAGCGCGGTGGCGCCAACGGTGCACGGGTGCGCCTCGAGCCGCAGGTCGGCTGGGAGGTCAACAACCCGGGCGAGCTGCGTCGTGTCCTCGGCGTGCTCGAGGGCATCCAGGCGGAGTCGGGGACCTACGTCTCCCTCGCCGACCTCATCGTCCTCGCGGGCGGTGTCGGCATCGAGCTGGCCGCGAAGGCGGCCGGTCGCGAGCTGGAGGTGCCGTTCACGCCGGGCCGTGTCGACGCGACCCTCGAGCACACCGACGTCGAGTCCTTCGAGTGGCTCGAGCCGCGGGCCGACGGGTTCCGCAACTACCTCGGCAAGGGCAACCGGCTGCCGGCGGAGCACCTGCTGCTGGACCGCGCGAACCTGCTCGGGGTCAGCGCCCCGCAGCTGACCGCGCTGGTCGGCGGTCTGCGGGTGCTGGGCGCCACGTACGACCGGTCGACGCTCGGTGTCCTCACCGACGCCCCGGGCACGCTCACGAACGACTTCTTCGTGAACCTGCTCGACATGGACGTCACGTGGACGTCGGTGGACCCCGAGGCCGGGATCTACGAGGGCCGCGACGCCGCCGGCGCCGTCCGCTGGACGGGCAGCCGCGCCGACCTGGTCTTCGGCTCGAACTCCGAGCTGCGGGCCGTGGCCGAGGTGTACGCGAGCGATGACGGCGCCGACGCGTTCGTCGAGGAGTTCGTGGGCGCCTGGGTCCAGGTCATGGAGGCCGACCGCTTCGACCTGCACCGCTGACGCACCCTGCACGCACAGGAGGGCCCGGACCGCGACGGTCCGGGCCCTCCTGCGTCGTCAGTCGGAGGCGGAGCGGCGCAGCAGCGGGGAGAGGACGAGGGTGACCGCGAGCGACGCCGTCGCGAACACCGAGATCGCAGCCCCCGGGCCGACCAGCTCGGCCAGTGCTCCGGCAGCCAGGGCGCAGACGCCCTGGCCGGCCGTCCGCCCGGACGCCTCCAGGCCCTGGACCTGGCCGGCTCGCTCGTCGGGCGTGGCCTCGACCAGGCGTTCCTGCAGGTGGAGCGACGCCGAGAAGCCGAGGCTGGCGACGAAGGCCAGGACGGTCGCGAGCTGCCACGGGAGGACGAGCACGAAGAAGAGGTAGGGAACGGCGAGGAGCAGTCGTTGGGCGACGTTGATCCGACCCCGCCCGCGACGGGAGACGAAGCGACCCACGACCAGGTCGCCGACCATCATGCCCGCTGCCCCCGCCGCCAGCAGGAAGCCGGCGTGCGTGCCGGCGTAGGGGATGAACAGGCTCTCCGCACCGACGACCAGACCGTTCGGCACCCACAACGCGAGGAGGAGGACGCGCGTCCGTGGCTGGCGCAGGACCCAGGCGTTGACGGCGTGGGTGCTGCCGAGGGCCGAGCGGGTACCTCGTGCGCTCCGGGTGCCTGCGTCGGTGGGGGGCCGGCCCGCGGGGGACCGAGGGGGCAGCCTGCGGACGCAGAGGACCACCGCGACCGCGGCCAGGGCCATGAGCGCGGCCAGCGCGCAGAACACCGTGGGAGCGTTCGCGACGCGGACGAGGAGCGCACCGAACGCGTACCCGGTCACCTGGACCGCCCCGTTGGTGAGGTTGAGCAGGCTCCTCGCCGGCGCGTAGCCCGCCCGACCGACCGTCAGGCTCACCAGGCCGAGTCGGATGCCTGCACTCAGGGCGGTCAGGGCGCCGCTCAGGAGCAGCAGCGCGAACCGTGCCCAGAGAGGGACGGGCAGGGCCTGTGCCCCGATCGTGACCGCGATCCCGACCTGCAGCAGCGTCATCGTGCGACGCGGTGCCCGCGTGTCGGCGACCGACATGAGGCTCGCCGCGCTCACCAGGTTGGCCAGCGAGGGCGCGAAGATCGCGAACGACGTGAGGAACGGCGATCCCGTCTCCTCGTTCACGATGGTGCCGAGGTAGAGACCGCTCACGGACGTCGCCAGGACGGTGCACACCTGGGTGAGGAACAGACCCGCGAACTGGGGATCACGCAGCAGCGAGGTGTAGGACCGCGGCGGGACCTCGTCGGCGCGTGCTGGCTGCCGGTCGGCCGTGTCCGCTCCCGTCTCCGCGACGTCCGGTCGTCGGCGGTGTCCTCGTCGCGTCACCGGCGGTCCGTCTTTCGGGTTGTGTCGGCGCCGCGGGCGCGGCCGTCCGCCCTGTCCCGGCAGAACGAGCCGAAGGCCTCGGCGACCGCGGGGAGTGCAGACTCGACGCGGGCGCGAGGCGGCGGCCCGGAGCGCACCAGGCACTGGACCAAGGTGCTGCGCCCGCCCGCGACCGTCGCATCGGCCGTGTCGAGCACCCGCTCGAGATCGACCTCGTCGCCCGACACCAGCGCCGGACGGGTGTAGCCGGCGGCATCGGCCAGGTCCCTGATGCGGCGACGGCTCGAGGGGACCGCCTGGGAACCGGTGGACGCGTACGCAGCATCGTCGGCGACGAGGTGGAGGATCGGGCAGCCCGTGGTCTCCTGCTCCAGCAACAACCCGTGCAGACCCATGAGCACCGCACCGTCGCCGTCGAGCACCACCGGCGCGCGCTCCGGGTCCGACCACCGCGACGACACACCACGCGCGATCGCGGCCGCCATGCCCATGCTGCCGACCATGTAGAAGTGGTTCGGCGCACCGGGGCGCAGTCCGTAGGCGATGCGGGAGACGTAGCCCGTCGTGAGGACGATCGGCCGGTCCTCGTACCTCTCCACGACGTGCGCGACGAGCTCGTCCTTGGTCAGGCACGGCAGGTCGGGGCGGAGCGTCTCGCCGTCGCGGCTCACGGGCGCCATCCGAAGTAGCTGGGACCCACGAGCACCGCCCGAGGGCCGACCGGGTCGAGCCGGTGGAGCGGAGCCCGTGAGCCGGGCTCGTCGAGCGCGACGCAGGGGACGCGCCACGCATCGAGGAGCGTCCGGGTCACAGCGCCCATGCCGCGGTTCTCGGCCGTGTGGTCGACCCCGGTGCCGCGCAGGCTCACGACGAGCGTCACTGGCAGCTCGAAGGCGCAGACCAGGGACGCCATGACGTTCACGCAGCTCCCGAAGCCCGAGTTCTGCATCAGCACGACCGGCCGTCCCCCGGCGAGCGCCTGGCCCGCGGCGAAGGCGAGCGCGGTGTCCTCCCGCGAGATCGTCGTCAGCGTCACCCGAGGATCGTTCTCCGCCTGGGTCCACAGCGGCGCGAGGATGCCGCAGGGCGTGCCGACGTGGGACGTCGCGCCGTCCGCGACGAGGTCCTCGTAGAGGGCTGCTGCCGAGGCTGCGAAGCCCGATGGCTCCGCGACGCCGGGCGGGCGGGGCGGCGTCGTCGGTGGTGCCGTGGTCGAGTTCATGGTGTCTCCTCGCGGGGTGCGATGGCGGTCTCGTAGGCGTTGAACCCTTCGCGGCTCACCACGCCGAAGGTGTCGTCAGGTCGGAAGCGGGCCCACCCGCTCCCGGCGCGACGACCGAACAGGAAGTAACTGACGATGGGGCGCGTCCGCAGCAGCTCCACCTCGTCCTCCGCAGGCCCGTGGCTCATCCACACCTCCTGGAGCGACGGCTCGACGTACCGCTGCACCACGGAGTCGGTGTCACGGACCGCCGCCTCGACGGCGTCGGACCACCCCGCCGCTGTCGTGTCGCGGCCGACGGTGACCTGGAGGCCCTGCATGCCGATGCCCTTCTTCAGGACGAGGTCGTCCTGGTGAGCCAAGGCGTAGGTGCCGAGCGCGCCGCGGGAGCCGTCGGGCAGGGAGGTGTCCCGGTCCCCGGTCACCCGCGACCAGGGCACGTACCGGTCGACCAGCTCGCGTTCGCGCGCGGTCATCCAGGGCAGTCCTTCCGAGAGCCAGGCGAGGGTCTTCTTGTTGGCGAGGAACGACGACGTCTGGGAGGTGAGCAGCCACGAGCCACGGTCGAGCCACTCCCGGACGGGCGTCAGGTCGATGCCGAGCTCGGCCCACTCGGGGACCGTGAACATCCTGAGGCTGAGCGGGTGCGAGACGGCGCCTGCCGGGAGCGACTCGAGCAGAGGCACGAGGCCCTCCGGCTCCGCGAAGTCGCCCTGCAGGCCGGCGCGGTCCAACGCGGCGACCTCCAGGTCGAAGATCTTGGTGCTGTCGGTGTGCTTGAGGTCGCGCACCGAGCCCAGCACCAGCACGCGTGGCTCGAGGCCGCATGCGCGGACCACGTCGGCGAAGGTGCGCGCGCGATCGTCGTACGGGTCGCTCCAGTCCCAGGTGACCCCCTCGTCCCGTGCGTAGACGTCGGAGAGCGCGCTCTGCAACGTGCTCAGCTCCGGCACACCACCGACGGCGCCGCTCACGTTGAACTCCAAGATCTGGGGGCCTGCGTCCGTGACCACGAAGTCCGGACGCGCGAAGACGTCGCAGAAGCGGTCCTCGAACTGCTGGTCCCGGCTGAACAACGGGTAGTCCTCCGCCGTGGTCCCGAAGGCCTCCATCCGCGCCTGCGTGCTGTCGCCGAGGTCGAGGACAGTGCGACGCGACAGGTCGAGGAGAGCGAGACCGGCCCGCTGGACCTCGCGCTCGGTCGCCCGCGGCAGGACGACGGGGGAGAGCGGGCATCCCTCGCGCGGCGGGATGCCGGTGTCCGCGGTGCCCTCCCGGACGGTCCCGCGGACGAGCTCCAGGGGTGCCGACGGTCGTGGGGGCGTGATCATGATGCTTCCTCTCCTCGGTCCGGGTCGAGAGCTCGTCCGGTGACGGCGGTGCACCGCAGCTCCGACGTGACGGGTCCGTCGCCCCAGTCCACCCACAGTCCTGCGCGGGACGGGAACATCTCCTGGACCACCACGTCCTCGCTCGTGTCGCGGCACAGCGCCGCGAAGGCCTTCACGAGGAGCGGGCTGTCGAGGTCCACGAACACGGGCTTCGGCTCGTCGGCGCTCTTCGCGTAGACGTGCGCGGGCATGCCGTGGTCGCGTCGGAGCTGCTGGACGGCGAGGAACTGGGTGGTGGGGGACCCGGGAGCCACCGTCCGCGGATCGACGGCCCACGTCTCCCGCTGCACGACGGCGGGCCCGAGCTCGAGTCGAGGGAGGTGGCGTTCCGTCCCGAGGGGAAGGAGCGGTGCCCCGTCGCGCTGCGGGAACCCGAACACGGCGAAGGGGTTGATCTCCACCCCGGACCACGCGAGGGGCAGCGTCACGAGCCGCAGGTCCTCCGGACGCCCCTGCTCGCGCAGGGCGAGTCCCCGGGGGGTGCGCACGACCAGCAGCTCGTCGAGGCGGAGGCGGGTCGAGGGTCGCGGGCTCGGGTCCTGCAGCTCGAGGTCGACGAGGTCCAGCGGCTGACGCAGGAACGTCTTGTTGCGGTGCGCGAGACACACGTCGACCAGTCGCTCCGACGGACCCACGAGCTGTCGGTACGCCGCCAGGACCGTGTCAGGGAGCTCGGGCGCGTGGCTGGCGAGGAAGGGCCCGAAGAGTCCGTGCGTGAGGTTGTCCTCGTCGGCGTGCAGGTCACCGACCACGAGACGGAACCGACCCGCGTCCAGGTCGCCGGCACTGCCGGCGTGGATCATCACGTCCGGGTTGCAGATCGCCGGCCCGCGCACGGGCGTCCCGGCGCTCGCCTCGTCCAGGAACCGGTGGATCACGCCCGGGTCGAGGACCTGTCGCGCGGCGAGCGGGTCCAGGTCGAGAACGGCGCGGAGGCGCTCGTCGGAGCGCAGCGCGCTGCTGCTGACCTCGTGCGCGATCGACTCCAGACCCGCCGCGTCGTCCAGGAGTGCGCGGACGTACGTCTCGACGCTCACGCTGGACGAGGCGAAGGTGTGGTCGAACCACGCGGCGAAGGCGGCGACCTGGGCCTGGTGGGCCAGGTGCGCCCGGGCCATGAACAGCTCGAGGACCGGTTGCAGGGCGTCCTCGAGCAGCGCGTGGGCCCGAGCGCCGGTCCTGAGCTCCTCGAGCGGTCCGATGCACTCCTCGTGCACGAAGCTGCGGTCGCTGTAGAAGGTCGCCGCCCGAGCAGGTCGTCGGACCTGACGGACGATCGACCGCACTGCGTCGTTCACCGCCGTCAGCGCCGCGTCGTCGTCCGGTGCGGGGCGTACGCCGAAGGCACGCACCGCCGCGCCGCACTCGTGCAGCAGGCTCGACGCCGCATGGTCGGGTGGTACCGCTGCGAGCAGGTGGGGGAGCGGGTCGGGCTCGCCGTAGGGCACGTGCGGCCCGACCTCGAGCGCGCGATCGCGGTAGAGCGCGTCCAGGTCCGTCCCGCTGACACCTCGCCGACGCGCCATGCGCTCGACGTCGCGGACCGTCACCTCCCGCGCGTCCCGCGCACGTTGCAGCAGGTCGACCAGCAGGGCGTGCTGTCCGCCGGTCAGGTGCAGAGGTGTGACGGTCGCGACGTCGTGCAGTCTGCTCGCGCGGCGGGTGTGGTCCAGCTCCACCATCCACGTGCGCACCGAGTCGTCGCCGGGCGGCAGGTCGGACGGACGGACGACGGCGGGCGAGACGCGGACCGGCAGGTGGGGGCGGAGGGTGGCGTCGTCGCGGAGCGTCTCGCAGATCTCGTACGTCGCTCGACGCGACAGGAGAGGGAGGCGGTGGCGTTCTCCCGAGAGACGCAGCCCGGTGGCGCCACGGTGCACGCTCCCCGGGGCGAAGGGCCCGTGGTGGCTCGCCGTGTCGTTCTTGGCGCAGCAGCGTTGCAGGTACAGGGCGAGGGTGTCGACGTGCCGTCGATCCCGTCGAGTGAGGTCGTCCGGGGGCGTCCGGTCGAGCCACGGCCGGAGTCGGGCCCAGAGGTCCTCGTTCGACAGCATCACCGTGGCACGCAGCAGGGGGTCGTCGGCGAACTCCCGGTGCAGACGTGACCCGGTGGCGGCGCAGCTCGTCGCGTGCGCGTTCTCGTACTCCCGCTCGGCCTCGGTGACCAGACGGGCCGCCTGCTCGCCGCTGAGGGCACCACACTCGCCGGCTCGTCGACCGCGAGCCGCGTCCTGGCGGGCACGACGCGCCTCGAGCACCGCCAGGGCAGCACTCGTCACGGCCGTGTCCTGCAGGACGTCGAGGCGGTCGAACGCGAACCCCGCCATGCGCACGACGCTGTGGGGAAGCAGCCGCCAGCGGAGGGACGTCTCGGTGGGCGGGTCCGAGGGTCGCCCTGCCCTGCCGTGGCGGCTCGTCACACGGTCCTCCTCGGCGCGATGCTCGCCGGAGCGGCGAGGAAGGTGTCGAGGTCGACCGTGAGCTCGGGCTCGAGCCCTCGCGCTGTCGTCGCCACGGGGTGCCCGGGCGAGAGGCCGGTGTCGACGAAGCGCAGCGGCCTCAGCGCGGCGTCGGCAGCCGGAGGTGACCCGTGCAGGGTCACGTCGCGCGGCATGCGGGCGAGGACGGGGTTCTCGACGAGGAAGCGTCGGACGCCCGGCCGGTCCCGGGTGACGCTCATCAGCAGCTGCTTGGAGCCGAAGTGGTTGGGAGCCTCCACCACGGCGGCACCGAGGCGTCGCTTCCACTGGTAGATGCCCTTCGAGCAGAAGGCCTCCGTGCCGAAGAGGTCCATGGTCTCCAGCCCGTCGGCGAGGGCGCAGTGCTGCATCATGAGGTGGTAGAGCGCCTTGAACGCGCCGCTGTCGTAGTGCTCGTCCGCTCCGTCACGCACTCCCAGCAGTCGCGTGGTGAAGACACCGCGACGCACCGTGTACAGGCACCCGGCGACGGGGCCGTCGGCGTCGTCGGCGAGGAAGAGCCCGCCGCGCGAGGCGAGGAGCACGGCTGCCTCGAGCGACTCCGTCCGAGACTTCTCGGCATGACGCGCCTGCATCGTGGGACGGTGCATCCGATGGAAGAAGTCGACGACCGAGGCCTCGTCGCGGACGATCCGTGGTCGGAAGCGCTCGTGGCGCAGGGACTCGTTGAAGCGAGGCCGCTCTCGCTTCGACACGTGGGCGCGGACCGTCGCCAGGTCGGGCGTCCGCACCACGAGGTGGACGCGGAAGGGCAGGACGACGGTCGCTTCTCCCGGCGACGACAGGACCGTCCCGCTCGGCGCGCCGACGAGCTCGATGTCGGCGGTCTCCTGCCGGGAGGCGCGGCGTGCCGACCGCGACGGGGCCTCGGTGGTCCACTCGACCCGGCCCGGGAACGACCGCGCGCGCAGCACGTCGGTCAGCTGGAGCACGTTGGCGAGGCCCTGGTGGAAGCCGCGGTACCCGACGGTGGGCGCCGCGGGGTCGTCGACGACGCGGCTGACGACGTGGGGGACGCCGCGGACGACGTCCCACTGGGTGTGGGCTCGGCCGACCACCGGATTCGCCGTGTTGTCCCAGGCGTGGCGGACTCGCGCTCGCAGGATCCGGTCGGCCCTCACGGGTGGGCTCCCTGCGCGAGCGTGCCGTGGAGCGAGGCGATGGTCCTCGTGGCCCACGCTCGAAGGCCGGCGGCGTCGAGGATCGTGCTCGACGGCGCCCACGCGCCCATGCCCTCCGCCGCCTGCGCCGAGAGCTCGAGCCGACCCTCGTCGAACGTCCACCCCTCCGACGCGCTCGCTGCTCGGTGACGCGCGCGGGCGAGCGTCGCGTCCTCGGGGCGCAGGAGGACGTCGGCCTCCGCCGAGGCGGCGGCTCCGGACCCGAGAGAGAGGGAGACCGGCACCGCGCCGCCGAACGTGCCGACGCCGGGGAGGAGGTCCGTGCAGGTCCCCGACGCCGCCAGCGTCGCTACGAGGTCTCCGGCTGCCGTCGCCCCGAACGCGTTGCGCTGCTCCCGCGGCAGTGCGCGGCGACGGGCGATGCGGTCCAGCTCGGATCGGGAGGGTTCGTGGACGGTCCGCAGGTCCGTCGCCGCCACGAGAGGAGCGGCGACGTCACCCGAGCCGAGGTGGGCGTGATGGCCGAGGACTCGTGTCGCCTCGTCCGCGCGCTCGCTCCAGTTGAGGGTCTGGGCGTTGCCGAGACCGGCGTGGAACGGCAGCTCGAGCATCGAGCACACGGTGTTCACCAGCTCGGGGTAGCAGGCGTTGAGCAGCAGCGGTGGCCGGGAGCGGGTGTGGGCCACCTCAGCCACCGTGAGGGCGACGGGCAGCTGTTGCGCCAGCGAGGAGCCGAACGGGACACCCCCGGCGCCCCCCGCGTAGGGCGAGTAGTGCGACGTCGCGACCACGACGACCGACGGTCCCCACCGCTCGAGCAGAGCCTGCAGGTCCTCGCGGCCCCGAGGCCCGGACAGGCTCGGGGTCCGGGCGTAGGTGTGCTGCACGAGGTCGTCGGCGTGGACCTCCTCCTGTGACGTCCGGTGCCCGCGACCGCACTGCACGACGTGCAGCGGGACGTCGACGACGGTGCTGAGTCGCCGGACGAGCTGCGTCGCGAAGCGGCCGGTCCCGACGACCATGATCGTCCTGGCGTGCGGCCTGATGGCGTGACCTCAGCCCTGGACGCCGGCGAGGACGCCGGCCGGTCGGATCTGCAGACGACGCAGGTGGCGCTGCGGGTCGGAGAAGGCGTTGCGTGCGTGCAGGACGCGCCAGTTGTCCCACAGCAGGACGTCGTTGCGGTGGTAACGGATCCAGACGGCCTCGTCGGCGTAGCGACGCTGCCACTCGGCCTGTAGACGCACGGCGACGTCGTCGTCCTCGTGCAGCAGGTTGTTGCAGGAGAAGCGGACGGTGGGGGTCGGTGCGCCCATGTCCTCGAGCACAGGGTGCTCGGTGTGCAGGTCGAGCCCCTTGCGTGCGATGCCGTCGGTCGTCTTCCAGTGGAAGACGGTGGAGTAGAGGTGCTCGCGGTCGCTGTCGTCGAGCGCCTCGATCCAGGGCTTGGTGTCACCGATGGTCGTCTCACCGCCCTCGCCGGAGGCGGGCGTGACGCACCAGAGCATGAGGTAGCGAGGTGGCGGCGTCGTGAAGTCGTACCCCTCGGTGTGCGGGGTCAGCGGTCTGGTGTTCCCCGCGTGGTAGACGTCCTCCATCCCCGGCTCCGGCCGCACGTCGCCGACCACGGGGCCGCCGTAGTTGGGCACGAAGTCGCCGAACTTCGAGGCGAAGTCGACGTAGTGGAAGTCGTCGGGGACGTTGACCAGCTGGACGTACCCGTGCTCGTCGAGCATGTCGCGCGCCGTCCGGACCAGGTCGTCGCGTGGGATCACCTCGTCGTTGAAGTCGACGGCGGACAGGATGCTGATGGGGCAGTGCGTCATGGTGCTTCTCCTTCTGCTGGTGGGTCGTGCGGACGTGCTGGTGGAGGTGCGGGCCTGCGTCGTCCGGACCACGTCGGCCAGCTCCTGCGCGGAGCCGACCGTCGCGGTGACGTGCGCCGGCACGGGGACGTAGTCGCCGACCGCGTAGGAGCCGCTGGCGTGGACCACGAGCGACTCGACGTCGTCGAGCAGTCCCCGCCGTGCCGCCAGGAGGCTGCCGGTCATCGCCATGGACAACGACCACTCGCGGAGGTCGCGAGGGTCCGCGGGCAGGGGCACGAGGTCGCGGAGGAGTCCCCGCACGACGTCGTAGGTCTCGAGGCACTCCTGCAGCGACACCACGATCCCGTCGCCGCCGCGTTCCTCGATGAGTCGCTGCATGCGCTCCTGGGTCGGCGGCGCGTGGGTGTAGAAGGTGGGCTCGAGGACCTCGTCGAGGGACTGCGTCACCCCGGGGAAGTGCGGGTCACCCTGCTGCGCGAACCCCCTCGGCGTGAGGTCGTAGCGGGGGAGGCCGGCTCGGTCGAAGGACCCGGTGCGCAGGTGCAGGACCATGTCCGGCGTCGCCAGGTGCTGGACCAGGAGGTACCCCGGGTGGGGACCGGTCGAGGGAGTCCCCCGCGCGTGACCCAGCAGGCCGAAGGCGCTGGACACGGCGTGGGAGTGCCAGCGGCGCCCGTCCGTGGGGAGGAGGTCGGTCTCGAACCAGGCCCGCAGGCGATCCGCGAACGTGTAGTTGTCGAGCTGCATCGTGAACCACCAGGTGGCGTCGTCCTGGTGGTCCGCACCCTGCTGGTGGTGGACCCGGAGGGCCTCGACGACCTGCTTGACCGACGAGCGCGCGCCCTCGTCCAGGACCAGCACCGGGTTCCGGCGAGCCCACTCCGGGTGGGTGGCGAGCGGCGACGACCAGATCTTCTCCACCGAGGAGGGCGGCACCAGACAGACGACGTTGAGCTCCTCGGGCGAGACGAGACCACACTCGTAGGCGCGGAGGACGGCGTCGCGCAGGGCGGTTGCCTTGTTCGCCGACGACGGGGTGACGATCGTGAGGGGCCGCCCCGTCGAGGTGACGTGGACGACGGCGCGGGCCACCATGAGCAGCGACGGGTTCGTCTTCGTGGTGCGCGTCCGCGGATTGCCCATGAGGTCGAGCAGCACCACGTCCAGCCCGTCGAACGCCGATGGCGCGTGCAGCGGGGCGGCGGCGATGCTCGAGACGGCGAAGAACTCCCGCCAGCGCTCGTCGAGGTCGGGCAGCTCGAACGAGGGTCCCTCGGTCGGGCCCGCTCCCTCGGTCGGGCCAGGTCGTAGGCGGTCGTAGTAGTGGACGATGGCGTTGTCGATCCCTGGCATGCATCCCCCCGAATGCTGGCGTGTGTGACGGGAGCCATACCCGAGGTGCAGAACGCCAAACATCGCGATCCCGTTCAGCGCCTCGAATGGGTCGTCCGTCCCATCCGACGTGGTCTCGGACCCCTCTGGCCCCGACGATCCGGGTCGATTCAGGAACGGGTGCGTACCCGCGGTGCACACCCCGCGCGGGCCCCCGACGCCCTGCCGACCCGCGGCCGGTGCGGCGGAGCGGGGGTGCTCAGAGCAGGCCGACGGCCAGCGCGACGACGCCGAGCAGCGGCAGCGTGCCCTGCGCGACGGCGGCGCGCGCCTTGTCGGGGCTCGACACGAGGAGGACGAGGGCGGCAGCGACCATCGAGCCCGCGCCCGTGAACGCCAGGGTGGCGCCGACGGTGGTGACGTCGAGCGCCACGAGCACGGCTCCTGCGCCGGCCGTCACGGCCAGGAAGAGGTTGTAGAAGCCCTGGTTGAAGGCGAGCTCGCGCGTGGCCTCGGCCTCCTCGGGGCGCAGGCCGAAGGTGCGGCGTCCCCGCGGGGTCGTCCACGCGAAGGACTCGAGCCAGAAGATGTACACGTGCAGCAGTGCTGCGAGGGCGACGAGGGCGACTCCGAGCGCGGTCATGGGCCCATCATGGCCGACGCAGGGACGAGGTGGCCGAGGTCACGCCAGGCTTGGTTGCAGTTGACAACCATCGGAGTATGGTTGTCGTCGTCAACCAGTCCAGCCGAGCAGAGAGAGCAGCCGTGCCAGAACCCACCACCGCCACCGCACCACCGTCGTCCGAGGACAGCGGGGAGATGACCCATCGCCAGGTGCTCGAGGCGCTGAGCGGCCTCCTCCTCGCGATGTTCGTCGCCATGGTGTCCAGCACCGTCGTCACGAACGCCCTGCCGCGGATCGTCACCGACCTGAAGGGCAGCCAGACCGGGTACACCTGGGTCGTCGTCGCGACGCTGCTCACCATGACGGCCACCACGCCCATCTGGGGCAAGCTCGCCGACCTGTTCAGCAAGAAGCTGCTCGTGCAGGTGGCGCTCGTCATCTTCACGATCGGCTCGCTCATCGCCGCCTCCGCCCAGAGCATGGGCGTGCTCATCGGCGCCCGTGCCGTGCAGGGTCTCGGCGTCGGCGGTCTGACCGCCCTCGTGCAGGTCGTCATCGCCTCGATGGTCAGCCCGCGCGAGCGCGGCCGCTACTCCGGCTACATCGGCGCCGTCTTCGCCCTCGCGACCGTCAGCGGACCGCTCATCGGTGGCGTGATCGTCGACAGCCCGCTCGGCTGGCGCGGCTGCTTCTTCGTCGGCCTGCCGTTCGCCGTCGCCGCCTTCGTCCTGCTGCAGCGCACGCTGCACCTGCCCGTCGTGCGCCGCGAGGTCTCGATCGACTACCTCGGCGCCACGCTCATCATGGGCGGCGTCAGCCTCCTGCTCGTCTGGATCTCCCTCGCCGGTGCGCACTTCGCGTGGGTCTCCGCCACGTCGGCCCTGCTCGTGGTCGGTGGCGTGCTGCTCATCGCGCTCGCCCTCGTCGTCGAGGCCCGGTTCGCCCGCGAGCCGATCATCCCGCTGCGACTCTTCCGCGACCGCACGACGTCGCTGGCCACCCTCGCCTCCGTCATGATCGGCGTCGCGATGTTCGGTGCCACGGTCTACCTGAGCCAGTACTTCCAGTACTCGCGCGGCATGACGCCGACGGAGGCCGGCCTGATGTCGATCGCCATGGTCGGCGGCCTGCTCGTCTCGAGCATCACCTCCGGGCGGATCATCAGCCGCACCGGTGTCTGGAAGCGCTGGCTGGTCGGCGGCATGCTCCTCGTCGTGATCGGCTTCGGCCTGCTCGGCACGATCGACGCGAGCACCCCGCTGTACGTCGTCGGCCTCTACATGGCGCTCGTCGGCCTGGGCCTCGGCGCCACCATGCAGAACCTGGTGCTCGCCGTCCAGAACAACACGCGGCTCGAGGACATGGGCGCCGCCAGCTCCGTCGTCGCCTTCTTCCGCTCGCTCGGCGGGTCCGCCGGCGTGGCAGTGCTCGGCACGATCCTGAGCCACGACGTCAAGGGCAACGTCTCCGACGGCGTCCGCGAGCTCGCCGCCTCCGGTCAGCTCGACCGCGCCGACCTCGAGCGGCTGAGCCACTCGACCGGCCAGATCCCCGACCTGTCCACGCTCCCGGGGCCGTTCCGGACGCTGTACGAGACCGCCTTCGGCGACGCGTTCGGGCACATCTTCCTCGTGGCCACGCCGTTCGCGGTCGCCGCGCTCGTGTGCATCCTGTTCATCAAGGAGGTCCCGCTGCGCACCACGATCCAGAAGGACGTGGACGTGCTCGAGACCGAGGGACAGCCGGCCGACACGGTGGCGAGCCTGCGATGACCGCCGGCACGGTGCCCCCCGCCGCCTCGTCGCTCGACGCGCTCCGGCTCGTCGAGCACGAGGTGGGGGTGCTGATGCGACGGGCCCGCCGCGCGCTCACCGAGCGCGCGCGGCTCGTGCACCCCGACCTCCAGGCCATCGGCTACCTCGTCCTCGTGCAGGTCGAGGCAGACGGCCCGGTCCGGGGGAGCGGGCTGTGCGACGTCCTCCACCTCGACAAGGGCGCGGTGAGCCGCTCCGTGCAGCACCTGCTCGACCTCGGGCTCGTCGACCGGACGCCCGACCCGGACGACGGCCGCGCGACGCTCCTGTCGGTCAGCGACGAGGGACGTCGCCGGGTCCGCGCCGTCGACGTCGCCCGTCGGGAGATGCTCGGCGAGAGGTTCGCGGACTGGAGCCGCGAGGACCTCTGCGACGTCGCGCAGACCCTGCGCCGCTACAACGCCAGCTTCGGCCCCGAGGCCTGAGCGGTCGCGTCGGCCCCGAGGTCGAGCGTCATGAAGACGCTGAGCGGGTCCGGTCCGTATCCGGCGAACGGCCCGCACTCGACGAACCCCCGCCGAGCGTAGAGCCGCCGGGCGGGTGCGAAGTGGTCCTCGGCGCCGGTCTCGAGGGAGACCCGCTGGAGCCCGGCGGCCTTGGCGACGTCGATCAGGTGCTCCAGGACGGCGGCCGCGACACCCCGACCCCGGGCGGCGTGCGTCGTCCGCATGGCCTTGAGCTCCCCGAGCAGTCCGGCGTGCGTCCTCAGCGCGCCGACCCCGAGCAGCACGGGCGGCTCGTCGTCGCTCCAGGCGGCGACCATGCGGACGTCGGGTCGGGCCAGCGCGTCGTGGGGGAGGGCGTGCACGCTCTCCGGCGGTGACGTCGCCCGCATCTCGGCGAGGTGCTCGTCGAGCAGCGCCGCGACGTCGGGGTCGTGGGGCGAGACGGTCCGTACGTGCATGTGGCCATCCTCGCGCGGGTCCGGCGAGTACCGTGACCGGGTGCAGCACGAGTCGGTCGACGCGCCTTCGCGTCCCTCCCGGTGGCGTGTCGCGGTCGTCGGCGTGGTCGTCGCGCTCGGTGCCGCGCACCTGCTCGCCGTCACCGCGGCCGCCCTGCCGCCGAACGCGTACTCCGACGCCGCCCGACCTGCGACGTCCTACCTCGGTGCCTACTTCTCGCAGAACTGGCGGCTGTTCGCCCCGAACCCCATCGCGTCCGACCGGGTCGTGCGCTTCCAGGGGGCCTACGAGAAGGACGGCCGGACCGAGGTCACGCCATGGCTGGACTGGACCGACGTCGAGCTCGACCTCGTGCGTCACCGCCTCGTCGGCGGTCGCGCCGGCTACGTCACCAACAAGCTCTACGGTCCACTGGCCAACCGCTACGCGGCGCTCGACGAGCCCCAGCGCAAGGTCGCCGACGTCGTCGACCCCGCCAAGGTCCTGACCTGGAGGCGGCTCGACCGTGAGCTGCGCGCGGGCTCGAACGACCGCTTCGACGACGCGCAGGTGGCCCTCTACCTCGCCTACGACCGCGCGACGACCGAGCTGGCCACCGACGCGCTGGAGGCCGCCCACCCCGGACGCCGCCTCGTGGCCGTCCGGTACGCGACGCGCAGCCAGGACGTCACGCCGTGGGCGGCGCGGCACGGCTCGGCCGCGGAGCGGCAGACCGCGCGTCCCACACCCGTCCAGCGGATCAACGGCTGGCGCACCCCGCTGCGCGGCGACGCCGCCGAGCGCGCCGTGGTCGCCGACTTCCTGCGGAGGCACCGGTGAACGGCGTCGGCGACCGGGTCTGGACCTGGCTGACCGCCCGCAAGCACGCCACCCGCGGCCTCGCCATCACGCGGATCGTGCTCGGTCTGATCGTCTGGACGCAGCTGCTCGCCAACTGGTCCGACCGCCACTACACGTGGGGCGACGGCGCGACGTGGACGCAGGGCGTGCGCGACGTGAAGTCCTGGCCGGGATTCCTCGGCATCTTCCAGCAGGCCCACGGCGCGAGCTTCGACGCGCTGTACCTGCTCACCGTGCTGGCGGGCGTGCTGCTCATGGTGGGCCTCTGGACCCGCGCGTCGGCGCTGCTGACGCTGTTCCTGTGGATGTCGCTGTACGTCTGCAACCCGTTCGTCGGCTCCGGCGGCGACGCGGTACTGCGCATGGTGCTGCTGTACGCCTGCTTCACCGACTCCGGCCGGCACCTCTCCGTCGACGCCTGGCTGCGCGCCCGACGCGGGGAGCTGCGGCCGGTGCTGCCCGGCTGGCTCTCGACCACGCTCCACAACGTGGCCGTGGTCCTGATCATCCACCAGGTCGTCATGGTCTACGTGGGCTCGGCGCTGTGGAAGGTGCAGAGCGACCTCTGGCTCGACGGCACGGCCGTCTACTACCCGCTGCAGACCGAGGCGTACTCGCCCTGGCGCGACCTGCTGCACCCGCTCTCGAGCGCGTCACCCGTCGTCATGGCCGCCACCTGGACCGCCATCGTCGTCCAGCTGCTGTTCCCCGTGCTGCTGCTGTACCGCAGCACCCGGGCCGTGTCCCTCGTGGTCGTCACCGGCATGCACCTCGGGATCGGCGTGTTCATGGGGATCATGTACTTCTCGCTCGTCATGATCGCGGTCGACATGATGCTCGTCAGCGACGCCTCGTGGCAGCGGGGCGGGCGGTGGTGCCGGGCATGGTGGGCGCGACGTCGCGGCCGGCCCGACGACGCGCACGTGGTTGATCTGCGCAACGCTGTGTGATGTGTCTCAGGTGACAGCCGATGCGCACGCTGACCTGAGATCTGCGTAAGATGTGCGGCAACGACCGCTGAGGCGGGCGTTGCACCGGCCCGCGGTCCGCAGCTCTTCCCCCAAGAAGCGCACCGCAAGACACAGCGACATGGGAGTCACTCCACGATGAACAAGCTCGGCAGGAACACCCTCGCCCTCGGGTTGAGCACCCTGCTCATCACCTCAGCGGCGGCCTTCTCCGCCAACGCGGCCGACGAGACGGAGTCGCACGCGACCAGCCGTTTCCTCAGCGGCACGATCGGCGGCACCAACCTCGACGCCATCGCGGAGCTGGAGGGCACCTCGGCCGACAACCCCGGCGACCCGGGTCCGAACACCAACCCGCTGTCGCTGACGGTGCTGCAGGCCATCCCGATCAACATCCCCGGCGGGATCGACCTCAACCTGGCCGACTTCCTGAGCCCGGGCAACGGCTCGGCCGGCGTCGCGAACCACTACGCCGCCGCCCCGCAGACCAACTCCGCCGCCGCGGCCAGCGGTGCCGTGAACAACACCGGCGCGATCCTGGCCCCCGGCAACGGCGAGTTCCCCTCGAACGCCAAGATCTCGCTCGACGGCGGCCTGCTGAACGGCATCAACGACGAGCTCGCCGGTGTCGACCTGTCCCTCGGCGCGCTGTCCGGCTCCGCGGTCATCGACAAGGGCGACCTGACGCGCGACTACCAGATCGGCAGCGCCACGCTGGACGTCAAGGTCCCGCTGCTCGCCGACCTGATCCCCGACCTCTCCACCGCGCTCGGCGGTCTGGACAAGGCGAACGACATCACCATCAGCCCGGCCTCGCTGTGCCCGGTGATCGGCAACACGCTGAACGTCACGACGAGCACCCTCCTGGCGCAGCTCGACAGCCTCGGCCTCGGCGCCGTCGGCGACGCGCTCGAGCCGGTCCTGACGCTGCTCGGCGTCTCGAACGTCAACCTCTGCAACCTGCCGCCCCAGATCGGCGCGATCCTGACGAACGAGACGCTCGCCCAGCTGGTGACCGTCCAGGTCAAGGGTCTGGCGGATGTCACGAACGGCCTCAAGAGCTTCTCCAGCGACGGCGTGGCCGTCGACCTGGCGAACGGCACGATCTCGCTCGACCTCGCCAAGATCCTGCAGGCGGCCGGCATCGACATCAACAACCTCCCGCCGAACACGGACCTCGTGCAGTACATCACCAGCGACCTGATCGCCGGCAAGATCACGAACGTCCTGAACAACGCGATCGACGACATCGTCACCAACATCGGCAAGGTCAGCCTGCAGGTCACGGTGGCCGGCACGACGGTCATCCCGGAGTCCGACCTCGGTGCGCTCACCGACCCGCTGACGGCGATCCTCAAGCAGGTCACCGACGCGGTGCAGCAGATCGGCGCGCCGATCGACGACCTGCTCGGCGACCTCGCGCCCGACCTGGCCAAGATCGTGAAGCTGACGGCCAACACGCAGTCGACGTCCACGACGCCCACGCTGTCCGCGGGCGGCGAGAGCGCCGGCGTCCTGGCCGCCGCCGCGACCGGCACGTACTACCGTCAGGGCGCGCTGCGCGTCGACCTGCTCGGTGGTCAGCTCGCCAGCGTCGACCTCGCCAACGCTGAGGTCGCGCTGACCGCGGCGGACAACACCGACGCGCAGGCCGACACGCAGACCGACGCTGACGCGCAGGCTGACGCCCAGGCCGATGCCCAGGCTGACGCCCAGGCCGACGCCGACGCGATCGCGGACGCTGCCTCCGACGCCCAGGCCGACGCGGTCGCGGACGCCGATGCGCAGGCCGACGCCGACGTGACCACCACGCTGCCCAGCACGGGCGCCCCGAACCTGCTGCCCTTCTGGCTGCTGGGTCTGGGCCTGGTGCTCTTCGGCGCCGCGGTGCTCATCAACGAGCGTCGTCGCATGTCGCTCTGACGCTGCAATCCACGACGCCTGCCCGGTGACCGCTCGCGGTCGCCGGGCAGGCGTCTGTCCGGACCTACGATGGAGGCATGGCGGTGGCGGGAGGTGACGGCGACGGTGCACGCCAGGCCGAGGAGGACCGGCACGACTGGCGCGCGACGCTGATCGTGGCCCTCGCGGTGCTGGCCCTGGTGCATTCGCTGCTGGTCGCACTCTGGCTCGCCCCGCGCGGACCCGTGCGCGACGTCGCCGGCGGTTCGTTGCTCGCCACCTACGTCGACCCCTACTTCCGTCAGTCGTGGGACCTGCTCGAGCCGAGCGCCCAACGGGTCGACGAGGCGCTCTGGGTGCGTGCGCGGGTGCGCACCGGACCGCAGACGCTGGCGCTCACGCCCTGGCTCGACGTCACGAAGGCCGACCTGACCCGGACCCGCGACGACGTCGCGCCGGCCCGCGTCCACCTCGCCGGCCGCCGGCTCGCCACCAACCTCAACAACGCGATGTTCGCGCTCGGCCGCTCGGGCCGCCAGGTCGTGCTCGAGTCGACGGTCGGACGTCCGCCGGAGACGCTGCGCGGCGCGCTGGCGTCGGCCGGCGTGCGCCCCGCCGACGTCGCCGCCTACGCCGACCTCGACACGATGGCGACGCGCTTCGCGTCGCTGTACACGCAGGCCTACACCGACCGCCGGGTCGTGCAGGTGCAGTACCGCGTGGCCCGCCGGACCGTCCCGCCGCACGCCGACCGCGACGCCCAGCGGGTGTCGTCGGTGCCGTTCGAGTGGTTCGACGCCGGATGGCGTGCCGCCGTGCGGGGCTCGGCGGAGGCACAGTCCGCGTTCGACGGATACCTGGGGGTCGACCGATGAGCACGCTGTGGCGTCTGAGGGACGCGCTGGCACGCACCCGCCGCTCCGCCGAGCGGTGGCTGACGGCGGAGCGGCACGCCCTCCACGCGGTCGCGCTCGCGCGCATCCTCGTGGGTCTGTCCGTGCTCGGCCTGCTCGTCACCAACTACTCGACCCGTCAGGTGTGGGTCGGAGACGCCTCGGCGTGGGCCGAGCCGGCGCGGGCCGTCAGCCGCTTCCCCGAGGTGTCGCTGCTCGACGGGGTCAGCGGCGACCTCCTCACCGTCGTGTACGTGGTCGTCATGCTCGCGGCCGTGGGCCTCGTCCTCGGCTGGCGGGCCAAGGCCATGACCATCGTCGTGCTGCTCGGCTTCATCGCGGTGACGGCGCAGAACCCGGTGCTCGGGTCGATCGGCGACAACCTCGTGCGGCTCACGCTGCTGTGGATGCTGCTCATGCGCACCGCCGACGTCTGGTCGCTCGACGCCAACCGGCTCGAGCCGCGCGAGAGCGACGACGTCGCACCGGACTGGCTGCGCACGGGGCTGCACAACGTCGGTCTCGTCGGCCTCGGTGCGCAGACGGTGCTGGCCTACCTGGCGGGCGGTCTCGACAAGGCCTCCCAGCCGGTGTGGCAGCAGGGCACCGCCCTGTACACGACGCTGCAGCTGCCCGAGTTCCGTCCGTTCCCGTGGCTCTCGGACCTGCTCTCGAACGCGACCGTGCTGCTCGCGCTGCTCACCTGGACGGTGCTGGCGGTGCAGCTGTTCTTCGCCCCGATGCTGCTGCGTCGCGAGACGCGCAACCTCGTCGCCGGGGTCGCGATCGGCGTGAACGTCCTCTTCGCCGTCGTCCTCGCGACCCCATGGTCGTCGCTGGCCGTCATCGCCGTGACCGGCCTGTTCGTCAGCGACGACCGCTGGGCGGCGCTCGGCGAGCGGGTGGCCGACCTCGCGTGGCCCGTGCTCGACCGCACCGCCGACGTGCGCTACGCGGTGGCCGACCGCGTCGCGGACTGGTGGTACGACCGCGTGCTGGGCCTGTGGGACCGCGTCCGGTTCAGCGTGTTCCGACGCTGACCTGCGTCGCCGCACGGCGACCGGCCACGACCAGCAGCACCACGGGCACGACGAGGGTGCCGGCGACGGCGTTCAGCGTCCCGAACCCCTGCCACGCGACGAGGACGCCGGCGAGCAGGCCACCGGCCGCCCCCGACAGGTTCATCGTCAGGTCGCCCAGCCCCTGGACCAGCGGACGCACGTCGGGCGGCGTCGAGGCGGTGAGCAGCGCGGCACCGGCGATCACGGCGGCCGACCAGCCGAGGCCGAGCAGCACCAGTCCGACGGTGATCTGCACCTGCGAGTCGCCCGACGTGCCCGAGACGACCACGGCGAGCAGCAGGACGAGCTGACCGGCGAGGATCGTGCGGGCCGGTCCCCAGCGGTCGGCGAGCCAGCCCATCACCGGCGACAGCGCGTACATGCCCGCGATGTGCAGGCTGATGGTCAGGCCGATCACCTCGACCGCGGCGCCGTGGTCCTGCATGTGCACGGGCGTCAGTGCCATGACGGAGACCATCACGGCGTGCGCGAGCGCGATCGTGACGACGGCCGTGCGGGTCTCGCCGCGGACGTGGGGGAGCGCGGACCGCACCCGCGGCACTGCGACCTCCATGCCGTCGCGTCGGGTGGGCGGCAGCGGGTCGGGCCGCAGGAGCAGGAGGTTCATCAGGCCGGCCAGGAGGAACGCCACGCAGGCGAAGACCATGGTCCCGGCCAGGTCGGGAACGCCGAGCGCACGGGCGGTCGACGTGCCCGGGCCGGTGAGGTTCGGGCCGAGCACGGCGCCGACCGTCGTCGCCCAGGTGACGAGCGAGAGCGAGCGGCCGACCTGGTGGCTGGCCGCGAGGTCGGTGGCCGCGAAGCGCGACTGCAGCGTCGCCGCGGTGCTGACGCCGCACAGCAGCAGGCCGACCAGCACGAGCACGAGGCTGTCGGCGGTGGCCCCCAGCACCACGATCGCCGCGCCGGCCGCGCCGAGGAACCAGCCCACCGTCAGGGCGGGCCGGCGGCCGGCCCGGACGGCGAGGGTCGCGAGCGGCACGGTCGCGAGCGCCGCACCGAGCGTCAGCATGACGGTGGCCATGCCGGCCCAGCCCGACGACCCCGACACCTCGCGCAGCAGCAGCACGCCGACCGCGAGGCCGGCGCCGCTGCCGATGCCGCCGACCACCTGCACGACCACCAGCACCCGCAGGACGCGGCGCTGCGCGACCTCCGCGGCGCTCACGAGGCCCAGATGGTGACGCGGTCCTCCGGGTCGAGCCACAGGGCGTCGGCCGAGGTGGTACCGAACGCCTCGTGGAAGGCGTCGATGTTGCGCACCACCTGGTTGCACCGGAACTCCGGCGGGGAGTGCGGGTCGACGGTGAGCCGGCGGACCGTCTCGGCCGGGCGGACCTTCGACTGCCAGGCCTGCGCCCAGGAGATGAAGAAGCGCTGGTCGCCGGTGAGGCCGTCGATCGTCGGCGCCTCGCCGCCCGTGGCGATCCGGTACGCCTGGTAGGCGATGCCGAGTCCGCCGAGGTCGCCGATGTTCTCGCCGATCGTCAGCTCGCCGTTGACCTTCTGGCCGTCGGCGCCGTCGGGCGACAGCGCGCCGTACTGCTCCACGAGCGCCGCGGTGAGGCTCTCGAACGCGGCACGGTCCTCGTCGCTCCACCAGTTCCGCAGGGCGCCCGTGCCGTCGTAGTGGCTGCCCTGGTCGTCGAAGCCGTGACCGATCTCGTGACCGATCACCGCGCCGATCGCCCCGTAGTTGACGGCGTCGTCAGCGTCGGGGTGGAAGAACGGGGGCTGCAGGATGGCGGCGGGGAACACGATCTCGTTCATCGTGGGGTTGTAGTAGGCGTTGACCGTCTGCGGCGTCATGTACCACTCGTCGCGGTCGATGGGCCGGCCGATCTTCGCCAGCTCGCGGTCCATCGAGACCGTGAGCGACCGACGGGCGTTGCCCAGGAGGTCGGTCGGGTCGGTCTCGAGCGCGGTGTAGTCCTTGAAGCGTTCCGGGTGGCCCACCTTGGGGGTGAACGCGTCGAGCTTGGCCAGCGCCTCGGTCTGCGTCGCCTCGCTCATCCAGGGCAGGGCGGAGATGCTGCGACGGTAGGCCTCGACGAGGTGCGCGATGAGGTCGTCCATCCGCTCCTTCGCGGTCGGCGGGTACTCGGTGCGCACGTAGATGCGGCCGATCGCCTCGCCCATCGCGGACTCCACGAAGCCCACGCCACGCTTCCAGCGCGGGCGCAGCTCGTCGGTGCCGCTCAACGTGCGGCCGTAGAAGGCGAAGTTCTCCTCCACGAACGCGGCCGGCAGGTAGGGCGCGGCGGCGTGCAGCACCTGCCAGCGCAGCCAGTCGCGCCACGCGGGGAGGTGCTCGACCGTCAGCAGCCCGGCGAGGCCCTCGAGGTACGACGGCTGCGACACGACAGCCTCCTCGAGCACCGACGCCGGGATGTCGGCGGCCGTGCTCCACGTGGTCAGGTCGAGCGGACCGAGCAGGGCCTGCAGGCCGTCGCGGTCGAGGAGGTTGTAGGTGCGCTGCGCGTCGCGGCACGCGACCCGGTCCCAGTGGTGCGCGGCGACCTGGGTCTCGAGGTCGAGGACGCGCGCCGCGCGGTCGGCGGGCGACTCGAAGCCGCCGAGGGTGAACATCCGCTCGAGGTGGTCGCGGTAGGCGGCCCGGACCTCGGCGGTCTCGTCGGTGCGGTAGTACGACTCGTCGGGCAGGCCCAGGCCGCTCTGCACGACGTGGGTCACGTACCGCTCGGGGTTGCCGCGGTCGGGCGCGATGTACAGGCCGACGACGCTCGCCACGCCGGAGCGCTCCAGGTGGCCCAGCACCTCGACGAAGGTGGGCACGTCGGCGACGCCGTCGATGCGGTGCAGGTCGTCCTGCAGCGGCTCGGTGCCGAGCGCGTCGATGCGGTCGGTGTCCATGAAGCTGGCGTAGAGCTCGCCGATCTTGCGCTCGTCGGCGTCGAGGTCGGCGGCCGGGTCGTCGAGTGCGTCGCGGCAGGACTCGACGATGCCGCGCACGACCCGCTCGGCCTCGTCGACCAGCGTCACGAACGCGCCGGCCGTGGCGCGGTCGGGCTGGATGGGCGCGTCGCGCAGCCAGGGTCCGTTCACGTGCCGGAAGAGGTCGTCCTGAGGGCGGGTCGCGGGATCGAACGCAGAGGTGTCGATGGCCGGACCAGCCGGCGCGGAGGGGGACTCGGTGGACGGGGCGCTGGCATCGGTCACCTGGATAGGCTACCTGCGTGTCCGTGTCGCACCCCGCCCATCTGACCGTGCTCGACGTGCAGGACGTGGGGCCGCACCTGCGCCGCCTCGTCCTCGGCGACGGCGACGTCGCGCGCGGCTTCGACGCGCTCGCCGCCCGGTGGTCCGGATGGGCCGACTCCTACGTCAAGCTCGTGTTCCTGGCCGACGGCGTCACCTACCCCGACCCGCTCGACCTCGACGAGGTGCGGACGAGCCTGCCGAGCGACGTCTGGCCGGTGCTGCGGACCTACACCGTCCGTCGGCTCGACCTCGAGGCCCGCGAGCTCTGGGTCGACGTGGTGCTGCACCCCGCCATCGCCGCGACCCTGGAGGCCCTGCCCGCCGGAGCCCGCGCCACCGTGTTCTGCGAGGTCGACGGCCCCGACGACGAGCTCGACGTGCACACCGTCGCCGACGTCGACCTGCGCTGGCTGCACCGCGGCGAGGCCGCAGCCGGCACGACGACGCTGCTCGACGACGCCGTCCGGGCCTGGCCGTGGCCCGAGGGACGGGTCCAGGCCTTCGTGCACGGTGAGTCGCGGCTGCTGAAGACCGTGCGCCCCTACGTCCGCGAGCGCGTCGCCCGAGGCGACCTGTCGGTGTCCGCCTACTGGCGGCTCGGCGCGACGGAGGAGGGGTTCCGGCGCTGGAAGGCGGAGCAGCGCGCCGTCGAGCCCGGCTGAGTCGTCGGTCTCACCCCAGGGGGCGGTGCTCCCGCCACCAGCGCCGGACCGGCTTCTGCACCGCGGGCGGCACCCACTCGAACCCGACGTGGACGGCGGCGCCCTTGGCCAGTCCGTGCGTGCGGGTGCGGCGCTCCCAGGCCGTCGGGGGTGCGGGTCGTCCGCCGTCGCGCTGCTCGCGGTGCAGCGCGAGGGCGCTGCGCAGGTAGGCGGAGCGCAGCGCGTCGCGCGAGGGTCGCTCGCCCGTGGCGAGCAGCTCCTCCACCCGGTCCACCACGGCCACGGCCGGCGCGACGTCGCGTCCGCCGAACCAGCTGTCGACCCAGTCGGGGTCGGGCGTGCCGAGGTCGTCGGCGTTGACCTGGTCGAAGGTGCGCAGCAGGCCGGAGTCGAGGAGCACGTGGTTGCCCAGCCGCTCGTGCACGCCGAGGTCGAGCACCAGCGCGACACGACGTCCGCGGTCCACCGCCTCGAGGCAGGCCGTCGACGACACCGTCACGAGCAGGTCGGCCTCCTCCAGCAGCTCCGGCACCGGCCGGTACGTGACGGCGGCGTCGGTACAGGTGCAACCGGTCGACCGGGCTGGCCGGGACCGTCGGCTGGTCGGCGAACAGCACCGTGCGCACCGGTCCGGTCTGCTGCGGTGCGGGCGAGGTGCTGAGGATGGGCAGCCCCGTGAGCAGCAGGTTGCCGGGCGCGATGTCGAGCCGTGACGCCACGTGCAGGAAGTGCTCGAGCTCGTGGCGCGCGTTGACCGCCACGACGTCGGCCGCGCACCGGTCGAGGTAGCCGGCGGTGATCTTCTCGATGATCACGCCCACCCAGCCCGCGACCACGACCGGGCGCGGTCCGTCGCCCGCGGCCTCGGCGAGGTCGAGCGTGAACCGGTGCACGGAGGGGCCGGAGAGCGCGAAGACCACCACGTCGTGCGCCTGCGCCAGCGCGACCAGGTCGTCGTCGGGGACGACGTCGACGGTGTCGACCCCCGTCGCCGAGATCTGCGCCGGCGACAGCGTGGCCATGCTGCGCGGCGCCACGACCCGGACCTGGAAGCCTCGGTCGCGCAGCTGCGTCCAGAGCGCCGCGGCCCACTTGAGCTGGGAGTCGAACGCCGCGACGACGAGCGCGGTGGGGGAGTCTGTGGTGTCGTGCACGTAGGCACGCTAGCCCCGGTGACGGCGCTGCTCCGAGGCCGAGCGGCCGCCTGCGGGCACTGTTGTCCGGGGGTTCGTCGGTGCTTCACCGGATGTCCACCGCCTCGTCCCACAACCCTCTTGACGGGGTCGGGACGCCACGCGACGTTCGCCGAACCTGCCCTGTTCGTTCACCTGCGCGTCGGGCCGGCTCCCTAACGTCTCGTCCTATGACCCTCCACCACCCCCTGCCCGTGCGCCGTCGTGCGGACCCGGGCGACGCCAGCGTGTGCGCCATCGTCCCGGCACGTGGTGGGTCCCGGGGCGTCCCGCGCAAGAACCTGCGCCCGGTCGGCGGCGAGCCGCTCGTCGTGCGGGCCGTCCGCACCCTGCGCGCGGTCGACGGCATCGACCACGTGGTCGTCACGACCGACGACGCCGAGATCGCCTACGCGTCGCGCTCGGCGGGTGCCCGCACGGTCGACCGCCCCCAGCAGATCGCCGGCGACACGGCGAGCTCGGAGTCGGCGGTGGCCCACGCGCTCGACCACCTCGAGTCGATCGGCCGGCTGCCCGACGTCGTCGTGTTCGCCCAGGCCACGAGCCCCTTCGTCGACCCGGCGCGCGTGGCGGAGGCCGTGGCCCTGGTCCGCGACGGCGACCACGACGTCGCGTTCAGCGTGGTCCGCACCCACGCGCACCTGTGGCGCCACGGCGAGCACGGCCCCGAGGGCGTCAACCACGACATGCACCGTCGGCAGCGCCGCCAGGACATGGAGCCGCAGTTCCAGGAGACCGGCGCCTTCTACGTCATGCGGACCGAGGGCTTCCGCCGGCACGGCCACCGCTTCTTCGGCCGGGTCGCGATGGTCGAGGTCGACCAGGCCGACGCGCTCGAGATCGACACCGAGCAGGACCTGCGCCTCGCCGAGGAGCTGCTGCAGCACCGACGCGCGGTCGGCTCGGACCCGTCGGCGTCGCCCGTCGCGGCACACGTCGTCGTCACGGCCTTCGACGGCGTGCACACCGACGGCCGGGTGGCGCTCGACGCCCACGGTCGCGAGACGGCCCTCGTGCACCGCGCCGACGGCGAGGGCGTCGAGCGGCTGCTGCGCTCGGACCGACCCGTCGTGGTGCTGACCGACGGACCCGACGCGGTCGCGGCACGCCGCGCCCAGGCCCTCGGTGCCGTGCACCTCGAGGGCACCCCCGACAAGCTCACGGCCCTGCGCACGTGGGCGCGCGAGCACGACGTCGCGCTGCAGGACATCGCCTACCTGGGCCACGACGTCACCGACGTCGAGGTCCTGGCTGCCGTGGGCTGGCCGGTCGCACCGGCCGACGCCCACCCGGCCTGCCGGGTCGCCGCACGCCACGTGCTGCGTCGACCCGGGGGGCAGGGAGCGGTGCGCGAGCTCGCGGACCGCGTGCTCGCGGCGAAGGACTCGTCCGTCACGGACACGACACAGGAGGGACCGGATCATGGCTGAATGGGTGAAGATCGGCGACGCGATCGTCGGACGGAGGCGTCCCACGTACGTCATCGGCGAGATCGGCATCAACCACAACGGTGACGTCGAGGTGGCGAAGGAGCTCATCGACGTCGCCGCCCGCGCGGGAGCGCAGGCCGTCAAGTTCCAGAAGCGGACCCCGCACATCTCCACGCCCGAGGACATGCGTCACGTCGTGCGGCAGACGCCGTGGGGCGAGATGACCTACCTCGACTACCGCTACCGCGTGGAGTTCGAGGCCGAGCAGTACGCGCAGATCGCGGCGCACGCCGCCGACCGCGGCGTCGACTGGTTCGCGTCGCCGTGGGACGTGCCCGCCGTGGAGTTCCTGGAGGAGCTCGGCGTCTCGTGCCACAAGGTGGCCTCGGCGTCGGTGACCGACCTGGAGATGCTGGCCGCCCTGCACGAGACGGGCAAGCCGATCATCCTGTCGACCGGCATGAGCACGCTCGAGCAGATCGACCGTGCGGTCGAGGTGCTCGACACCGACCAGCTCGTCATCCTGCACGCGACGTCGACGTACCCGCTGCCGGCCGAGGAGGCCAACCTGCGGACCATCCACACGCTGCAGGAGCGCTACGGCGTCCCGGTCGGGTACTCCGGCCACGAGACCGGCCTCGAGATCTCCCTCGCGGCCGTCGCCCTCGGCGCGGTCGCGGTCGAGCGGCACATCACGCTCGACAACGCGATGTGGGGCTCGGACCAGGCGGCCAGCCTGGAGCCGCAGCCGTTCGTCGACCTCGTCCGCGACATCCGCACCGTCGAGCTCGCGCTCGGCGACGGCGTCAAGCGCGTCATGCCGGGCGAGCACAAGCCGATGGCCCGCCTGCGGCGCCACACGGACGCGGTCATCGCCGCCTCGTGAGCCAGGCCGACGTCGTCCGGGTGCTGGTCCTCTGCGACACCGACTCCTACGTCAAGTGGGGTGCGGCGCTGGGGGACCGGTTCCCGGACGACTGGCGCGTGGACCTGGTGGTCGCCCGCAGCACGGCTGCGCCGAGCGCCTCGCAGCTGGCCGACGCGCTGGCCGGGACCGCTGCCGCCGGCAGCACGCCCGACGTGGTCGGACTCGCCGACCTACGGCGACGTCTGCAGTCCGAGCGCCCTGACGTGCTCGTGCTGTCGGCGCGTGGCTGGACCGTGCAGGCGGCCACGTCGGTCGTCGACAACGTGCCCGGCCGCCCGGTGATCGTCACCGGGCTGCCGGGCGTCGGCGTGCCCGTGCTGCCCCTCGACGCGCCCGTCGAGGTGGAGCTGCTGGTCGAGGTCAAGTGAGGATCCCGCTCCCGCCGGTGCCGCTGCCGGAGACGGTGGTCGACGTCGCGCGGGAGTACGCCGACGGCACCCGCATCGCCGCCGAGCCCCGCGACGCGGCGACGGTCATCCTGCTGCGTCCCTCCGACACGGGTGCGGGCCCCGAGGCCTACTACCTCCCGGCTCGCCGACGCCGCCCGCGCCCACCCCGACCGCGAGGTCGTGGTCAAGGTGCGGGCCCGCCGCGGCGAGGCGCAGACCCACCACGAGCAGGTGCCGTTGGAGGACCTCGTCGAGTCGCTCGACGACCGGCCGGCGAACCTCGTCGTCCGCACGGGTCCCATGCACGAGCACCTGGAGCGCGCCGGGGCGTTCGTCACCGTCAGCTCCACCGCGCTGCTCGAGGCCGTCGCGTGCGGGGTGCCCGCCGTGGCCCTCGACGACTTCGGCGTCGGGGTCGAGCAGATCAACCTGGCCCTGCAGGGCAGCGGGCTGCTGGGCTCGCTCGACGACGTGGTGGCGGGTCGCTTCGCCCACGCCGACCCGGCCTGGTGCGTCGACAACTACTTCCACGACCCGTCCGAGGACACCTGGGTCGAGCGGGTCCGCGGGCTCGTCGAGCAGCGACGGTCCGACGGGCTGCCGGCCTATCCCGAGCTGCCCGGGTCGTGGCGCGACGGGTTCCGGCGGATCCTCTACCGGCACTTCGCGTTCACGGACGGCACCGAGCGCACCACGCTGCTCGCGACCGTCGAGCACCGGGTCGCCGGCGCCGCGCTGTGGCTCACGCAGCGTCGCGGCCGGCTCCTGCGCCTCGTGCGCCCCGACGTGCGCGGGGGAGCTGCGCAGACGTTCGCCGCCGAGAACAGCGCCACCGCGCCGCAGGCCGAGGACGTGCGCACGCCCACGTCCTGACCGTCGGTCCCGGGGCAGGCTGCCGGCCCGGGTCAGACGTGGCCGAGCTCGCGGTAGCGGGCCTCGGTGGCCTCCTTCTGCGGCCGCCACCACGCCTCGTTCTCGCGGTACCAGTCGATCGTCGCCGCCAGCCCCTGCTCGAAGTCGGTGTACCGCGGCGTCCAGCCGAGCTCGGTGCGCAGCTTCGTGGAGTCGATCGCGTAGCGCAGGTCGTGCCCGGCGCGGTCGGTCACGTGGTCGTAGGCGTCCGACGGCAGACCCATCAGCGTGAGGATGAGCTCGACGACCTCGCGGTTGCTGCGCTCGCCGTCGGCTCCCACCAGGTAGGTCTCGCCGATCCGGCCGTGCTGCACGATCTCCAGGACCGCGCTGCTGTGGTCGTCGGCGTGGATCCAGTCGCGCACGTTCAGGCCACGGCCGTAGAGCTTGGCCCGGCCGCCGTCGAGCAGGTTCGTCACCTGCCGCGGGATGAACTTCTCGACGTGCTGGCGCGGACCGTAGTTGTTGGAGCAGTTGCTGAGCGTCGCCCGGACGCCGAACGAGCGCACCCACGCCCGCACCAGGAGGTCCGAGCCCGCCTTCGTGGCCGAGTACGGGCTCGAGGGGTTGTACGGGGTGGACTCGGTGAACCGCTCGGGGTCGTCGAGCTCGAGGTCGCCGTACACCTCGTCGGTCGAGATGTGGTGCAGCCGGACGTCGTGACGACGTGCGGCCTCGAGCAGCGTGAACGTGCCGACGAGGTTCGTCGTGACGAACGGGCTCGGGTCGGACAGCGAGTTGTCGTTGTGCGACTCGGCCGCGAAGTGCACCACCGCGTCGGCCTGGGCGACGAGCCGGTCGACCAGCTCGGCGTCGGCGACGTCGCCCACGACGAGCCCGACCCGCGCCTCGGGGAGCCCGGCGAGGGACTCCCGGTGACCGGCGTAGCCGAGGTGGTCGAGCACCGTCACCGAGAGGTCGGTGTGGGCCACGACGTGGTGGACGAAGTTGGAGCCGATGAAACCCGCACCGCCGGTGACGAGGAGCTGCCGCATGGGCCGAGCGTACCGACTGGCGTCCCCGGGGAGGGCCCGGTCGGGGCGGCCGGTCGAGCCACGGCGTCGGGACCCGCACGCTACGATGCCGAGGGCGGAGGCTCCGCCCGTTCCCGAGTCGAAGGACCGCCCACCCCCGTGACCACGCTTGACCTGAGCGAGTTCCGCACCCCCGGCCGGGGCCGCGGGATCCTCGCCGTCTTCACCTGGCGCTACCTGCTCCGTCTCCTCGTCCGCAAGGGCACGCAGACCCGGTACCGCAACTCCGTCCTCGGGTGGACCTGGTCCTACGTCAAGCCCGCGTTCCAGTTCGGCGTGTTCTTCGTGGTCATGGGCCTGTTCCTCGGGCTCAACCGCGGCGTCGACAACTTCGCCGTGTACCTCTTCAGCGGCATCGTCGTCATCAACTTCTTCAACGAGGGCTTCGGCAACGCCACGCGCTCGATCCTGGAGAACGGCGCCCTGGTGCAGAAGATCTACCTGCCGCGCGAGCTGTTCCCGATCGCCGCGATCATCGTGGCCTTCGTGCACTTCGTGCCCCAGGCCGTGATCCTGCTCATCGCTTGCCTCTTCCTCGGTTGGACGCCGTCGGTCAGCGGCGTGCTGGCCATCGCGCTCGGGCTGGTCATCATCGCCGCGCTGTCGCTCGGGCTCGGGATGCTGTTCGGCGCCGTCAACGTGTCCTTCCGTGACGCGCAGAACGTGGTCGAGCTGATCCAGATGCTCTCCACCTGGGCCGCGCCGGTGCTCTACACGTGGCAGTTCGTGCGCGACGCCGTGCCGCGCTGGCTCTTCGACCTCTACATGGCCAACCCGCTGACGGCCGCCGTCGAGCTGTTCCACGCCGGCATGTGGTTCCCGACCTCCGACGGGAAGATCCCGCACCCCGAGCACCTCTGGACCAACGCGTTCATCGCGCTCGGCATCTGCGTCGTCTTCCTCGTCATCGGCCAGATGGTCTTCCGCCGCTTCGAGCGCCGATTCGCCCAGGAGCTGTGATGTCCCAGGAGACGACGTCGTCCATGCCCGGCGACACCGCCGTGCAGGCCCGCCCCAGCATCATCGTCGACCACGTCAGCAAGCAGTTCCTGCTGCGTCGGGCGCACGCCTTCAAGGAGGCGTTCGTCGGCTGGGTGCGTGGCAAGGACGTCTCGAGCGAGAAGTTCCTCGCCCTCGACGACGTCTCGTTCACCATCCACGAGGGCGAGTCCGTCGCGCTGCTCGGCTTCAACGGCTCGGGCAAGTCGACCATGCTCAAGCTCATCTCCGGCGTCATGGAGCCCGACGACGGGTCGGTGCTGGTGCGCGGACGCCTCGCCGGGCTCATCGAGGTCGGCGCGGGCTTCCACCCCGACCTCACCGGGCGCGAGAACGTGTACCTGAACGCCGCGATCCTCGGCATGCAGAAGGACGAGATCGACGCCCGCTACGACGACATCATCGCGTTCAGCGAGGTCGAGCGGTTCATCGACCAGGAGGTCAAGCACTACTCCTCGGGCATGTTCATGCGCCTGGCGTTCTCGGTGGCCATCCACTGCGAGCTCGACATCCTGCTCGTCGACGAGGTCCTGTCGGTCGGTGACGCACCGTTCCAGGCCAAGTGCCGCGCCAAGATCGAGGAGCTCTCGCGCGAGGGCAAGACGATGGTCATCGTCAGCCACGACCAGGAGATGGTGCGCCAGGTGTGCGACCGCGGCATCGTCATCCGCCAGGGCAAGCAGGTCTACGACGGGCCGATCGAGCCCGCCATCGACGCCATGATGGCCTGACCTGCCGCTGGGCGGGCCGGTGCTCGGGCGTGGCCCGAGCGGCGCTCAGTCGTGGTGCAGCCCGCGCGGGCTGACGTGCACCTCGTCGGGACGGTGCGGGTCGAGCAGCCGCTCGTCGGCGTACTGCACCAGCTTGATGCGCTCCATGGCGTCCTCGAGCAGCACCCGGTTCGTCCGCAGCATGTCGGAGATGACCAGCAGTGCCACGCACAGCAGGGCGGCGACGAGCATGCCGACGCCGAACACCAGCGACTGGATGTTGCCGGAGCCCGCACCCTGGAGGTACAGGACCAGGAACCGCACGAACGGGATCGCCGCGGCGAGGGAGAACACGAGCGCGAGCGTCGTGAACACCGCGTACGGCTTGAACATGATGTAGCTGCGGATGATGGCCTGACCGGAGCGGGCCATGTGCTGGAAGATGTTGGAGAACAGCCGCGACTCGCGGGTCTTCGGGTTCGTCCGGATCGGCACGCTCGCGATGCGCAGCCGCTTGTTGCCGGCCTGGATGATCGTCTCCATGCAGTAGCTGAACTGCGTGACGACGTTGAGCCGGATCAGCGACTCGCGCGAGTAGGCGCGGAAGCCGCTGGCGGCGTCGGGCAGGTCGGTCTCGGCCGCGTAGTTGACCACCTTGCTGCCGAATGACTGCATGACCTTCTTGAACGGCGAGAAGTGCTCGATGGTCTTGGTCTGGCGGTCGCCGATCGCGATGTCGGCCTCGCCGCGCAGCAGCGGCTGCACCAGCTCGGCGATGCTCTGCTGCGGGTACTGGTTGTCGCCGTCGGTGTTCACGACGATGTCGGCGCCGTGCTGCAGTGCGTAGTCGACGCCGTCGCGGAAGGAGCGGGCCAGCCCCATGTTGCGGGTGTGGAACACGAAGTGCTGGACACCGTGCTCGCGGGCGACCTCGACCGTGCGGTCGCTGGAGCCGTCGTCGATGACGAGGACGAAGATCTCGTCGATGCCGTCGATCTGCTGCGGGATCGACGAGAGGACGAGGGGGAGGGTCGCCTCCTCGTTGAGGCAGGGGACCTGCACGAACAGTCGCATGAGTTCCTTCCAGGAGGCCGTGGGACGGCCCGGACGATCCTACCGGCCGGAGCACGCCGGTCCAGCCTGCGGGGCGCTGGCGCGGCGCGTCACGCGGGTCGGACGACGTCGGGCGCCGGGTAGACTGCAGCGTCCCTCGCCACCAACGCAAGGAGTGCACATGGACGCCGACCTCGTGGTCGTCGGATCGGGATTCTTCGGACTGACCATCGCCGAGCGGGTCGCCCGTGAGCTGGGTCGCAAGGTCGTCGTCATCGACCGACGCGACCACGTCGGCGGCAACGCCTACTCCGAGGACGACCCGGAGACCGGGATCGAGGTGCACCGCTACGGCGCCCACCTCTTCCACACCTCGAACGAGACGGTGTGGGAGTACGTCAACCGGTTCACGACCTTCACCGGCTACCAGCACCGCGTGTACACGAACCACGCCGGCGTCGTGTACCCGCTGCCCATCAACCTGGGCACCATCAACCAGTTCTTCTCGGCCGCCTACTCGCCCGACGAGGCGCGCGCCGTGATCGCGGAGCAGGCCGGGGAGTTCGACACCGCGTCGGCGGCCAACCTCGAGGAGAAGGCCATCTCGCTGATCGGCCGCCCGCTGTACGAGGCGTTCATCCGCGACTACACGGCCAAGCAGTGGCAGACCGACCCCACGCAGCTGCCCGCGGAGATCATCACCCGCCTGCCCGTGCGGTACACGTACGACAACCGCTACTTCAACGACACCCACGAGGGTCTGCCCACGCAGGGGTACACGCGCTGGCTCGAGAACATGGCCGACCACCCCAACATCGAGGTGCGGCTCGGCGTCGACTTCTTCGACGCCGACCAGCCGGTCAGCAAGGCCTCGACCGTCGGGCAGGTGCCGGTCGTCTACACCGGCGCCGTCGACCGCTACTTCGACTACGCCGAGGGCGAGCTGTCGTGGCGCACGCTCGACTTCGAGCGCGAGGTGCTGCCCACGGGCGACTTCCAGGGCACGTCGGTCATGAACTACCCGGACTCGCAGTACCCGTACACGCGCATCCACGAGTTCCGCCACTTCCACCCCGAGCGGACGTCCTACCCCGACGACAAGACCGTGATCATGCGGGAGTTCTCGCGGTTCGCCGAGCGCACGGACGAGCCGTACTACCCGGTCAACACCGACGCCGACCGCGAGCGTCTGCTGGCCTACCGCACCCTCACGGAGGGGGAGCAGGACGTGTTCTTCGGTGGCCGGCTCGGCACCTACCAGTACCTCGACATGCACATGGCCATCGGCTCGGCGCTGTCGATGTTCCGCAACCAGGTTGGGCCGCTGCTCGGCGCCTGAGGCCGCGAGCAGCACCGACGACGACGCCCTCGTCGCGACCACGGTCGCGGCGAGGGCGTCGTCGTGCTGTGCCTCGGCCGGAGGTTAGGGCTGGGAGGTCAGCTCGACCCCGCGCTCGCGCAGGCGCTCCGCGACCGTCGGGTCGAGGACGTACAGCGAGTAGCCGTAGTTGTCCGAGCCGGCGATGCGCGGTGCGTCGGTGGGGTTCGTCCAGCCGTTGCACGCCACGACGGCCGGCTCGTCGCCGGTGAGCTCGTCGGTCGCGTCGACCAGGTCGACGTCGCGGTCGGCGAACCAGAACCCGACCCAGTTGGTGGCGACGTTGCGCTGGCTCGAGACCGGGCAGTCAATCAGCATCGAGACGGGCGTGTCGCCACCGTCGACGGTGTCGATCTTCTCCAGGGCCTGCTCGATCCGGTAGGGCGCGTCACGCGTCTGGTAGGGGTTGCCGTACCAGGACAGCGCCACGGCGCCGACGGCGAGGACGACGAAGAGCACGCGGGGTCGCGACGCCAGCAGCAGGATCACGACGAGCGAGACCACGACCAGCAGCGAGCCCCAGGCCCAGATCTGGTTGTCGTTCGTGAACGTCGGGAAGAGCGGCAGCCGGAACGGCTCGAGGTCGCGGAACCGCAGGAGCGGGTAGATGCCGGCGTTGTTCGCCGGGCCGTAGTTCGAGCCCCACGTCGGGACGATGCGGATCGCCCACGCGACGGTGCCCGCCACCACGACGAGCGAGAGACCGAGGCCGACGGCGGCGGTCCGCCGGTCGAGGCGGCGGATCACGGCGGCCAGCCCCACCAGCACGACGCCGGTGACGAACGGGTCGATGTAGCGCGTGTACGTCCAGGAGTCGAAGCGGGGACCGTCGGGGTAGACGTGCGACGTGGTCGACGACCACGCCACGAACGACAGCAGCGCGGCGGCCACGCCCAGGCCCCACACGAAGCCGTCGGGCCCGACCGCACGGCGCAGCCGCAGGTCCGACCACGTGTGCCGCGTGAGGACGAGCCCGCCGATGACGACCAGGCCGAGCGTCGCGCACAGCTGCGCCCACGTCTGGACCAGGGTGACGCGGGCGAAGATGCCACCGAGCGACGTCAGCTTGCCGAGCAGCGAGGTGCCCTGGCCGAAGCCGTCGACCGTGACCTCGCTGACGACGAGCCCGGCGAGCCAGGCGACGAGGCGCTGGCCCACGCCGAGGAGCACCAGGCCGACGAGCGCGGTCTGCCAGCGGCGCCGCACGAGCAGCAG
Source organism: Aeromicrobium sp. REDSEA-S38_B2 (assembly GCF_001628525.1). Lineage (NCBI taxonomy): Bacteria > Bacillati > Actinomycetota > Actinomycetes > Propionibacteriales > Nocardioidaceae > Aeromicrobium > Aeromicrobium sp. REDSEA-S38_B2. Next base: position 42,819 of record NZ_LUNH01000043.1, read on the forward strand.
CAGCCAGATGCCGGCGACGAGCACCAGCACCAGGGCCCGGGCGTGCGTGAAGTAGGCGAGCAGCGTCGCGAGGACGAACCATCCGACGTTCGGGACGGTCGGGCGGTCCCACAGCCGGTACGCCGCGACCATCGCCCACGCCGCGAACAGCGCGAGCGACTGCTCGGCGAGGACGTAGTCGGAGACGGCGGTGCGCGCGGGCAAGAGCATCACGACGCTGGCGGCGGCGACCGCCTGCGGCGTCGTGAGGCCGAGGCGGCGGCCGAGGAAGGTCAGCGGGACGACGGTGAGCAGGCCGACCAGGATGTTGACGTGGATCGCCGCGGCGTAGACCGTGGCGCCGTCCTGCGTGAACCACCAGATCGGGGCGAGGAACAGGCCCGCGCCCGGGTAGTAGCCGAGCGACAGGGTCTTGGTCACCGTCCCCTCGCCGGACAGCAGCCTCGACGCCTGCAGCACGCCGATCTCGTCGTACGGAGTGCGGGGCGCGGCGGCGGACAGGGCCACGTAGAGGTTCAGCAGGACCAGGCCGACGAGCAGGCCCACCGACACGACCCACCAGAAGCGGGCGTGGGCGGGCGTGGCGCCGGCGGGGTCGATCAGCTCGCGGTCGACGCTGCCGCGTCCGCTCTGCTGCTGCGGCGTGGTCTCGCGCAAGGAGGCTCCCTCGTCAGGTCGTGAAGATCATCGACGATGCTATCCGGCGGCCATGCGGGGGCGCGGCGAGCCCTTCGGCGTCCCCGGGGCCGTGGGCCCGCGCTGCTAGGGTGGGGTGGCTCCGATCGTCGGTCGGAGAGCCAGCAGACCGCCCGTTCAGCGGGAGTGACAGCGAGACGAGACGGGCGTGCCGCAGCACGCCCGGGGACGGGGACGAAGCAGCGTGCACCTCCTCGTGGTCGCCTCCACCTTCCCGGCGCACGACGCCGACCCCGTGCCCGCGTTCGTCCGCGACCAGGTGATCGCCCTGCGGGCGGAGGATCCGTCGCTGCGGGTCACGGTGCTGGCGCCGCACGACCGCCGGTCGGGCACGCAGAGCTCCACCCGGCACGCCGACTACGACGAGCACCGCTTCCACTACGCGTGGCCGCGCGGTGCGGAGCAGCTGGCCGGTCGGGGCATCATGCCCACGCTGCAGGCCAAGCCCTGGCTCCTGCCGACCGTCCTCACGCTCTTCGTCGGCGAGTTCCTCGCCCTGTGGTCGTTGGTGCGCCGCGAGCGCCCCGACGTCGTCTACGCCCACTGGTTCACCCCGCAGGCCGTGGTCGCGCGCTGGGTCGGGCGGCTCACCGGCACGCCGTTCGTGTTCACCACCCACGCCTCCGACGTCAGCGTCTGGTGGAAGATCCCGTGGCTCGGGCCCCGCGTCGTCCGCTCCCACGCCGTGCGCGCCCGGCGCATCACGGCGGTGAGCCGACGCTCGATGGCCAAGCTCCGCGCGTTCTTCGACGACGACGCCTGGGCGGCGCTCGAGCCCCGCACCCGCATCATCCCGATGGGGGTCGACCTGCCCGACGCCGAGGAGCCGTCCGTCGGTCCGGGCGAGCGTGTGCTCTTCGTCGGCCGGCTGGCCGAGAAGAAGGGCGTCGCCTACCTCCTCGAGGCGCTCGCCGAGGTGCGTCGCACCCGGCCGCAGGTCTCGCTCACCGTCACCGGCGACGGGCCGTTGCGCGCCGACCTCGAGCAGCGGGCCGTCGAGCTCGGTCTCGGCGCCGACGCCGTGCGGTTCACCGGCTACCTCACGGGCGCCGACAAGGCGGCCCTCCTCGCGGACCACGGCACCTATGTGGTCCCCTCGATCATCACCGACAGCGGCGACGCCGAGGGCCTGCCGGTGGCGCTCATGGAGGGCCTCGCCGTCGGTCAGGTGTGCATCGCCACCGCCGAGAGCGGTGCCGACGACTTCCTCGTCGACGGCGAGAACGGCTTCCTGGTCGGTGAGCGCGACAGCGCCGCCCTGGCCCGGGCGCTGACCGCCGCCGTCGACCTGGACGACGCACGACGCGCACGCATGGGACACGAGGCGATGCGGACCGCCCGACAGTTCCACTGGCCCACCGTAGCCCGTGCCCATCTCGACTTCCTGTTCGCGGACGAAGGAGTGTGACCGTGGCTCGCCGCATCCTGCTGATGAACAGCGACCTCGCAGCCAACCGAGGAGACCGCGCGATCGCCGAGGGCATCGTGGCCCTGGTGCGCTCGCGCGACCCCGAGGCCCGCATCACCGGCATCTCGCAGTACCCCGAGCGCGACGGCCGGTGGTACGACATCGACGTCCTCGACATGGACTTCCAGTCGCTGTCGCCGTTCGCCTGGCTGCGGCTGCTGCGCGAGGCGCGGCGTCACGACGTCGTGCTCTGGGGCGGCGGGGAGATCCTCAAGGACTACACGAACAAGGCCGCCCTCTGGTACTGGGTGGTCAAGATGACGATGCTCTCGTTCGTCAACCGCAAGGTCGTGGGCGCGTTCCAGGGCATCGGCCCCACGCGGTCCGCGTCGAGCCGGCGGCTCATCGCCCTCGTCGTCGGCCGCTGCCGCCGCTTCATCGTCCGCGACGACGAGTCGCGCGACAAGCTGCTCGGCTGGGGCGTCGACGCCGACCGGGTGCTCGCGGCGTCGGACCCGGCCGTGCTGCCCCGCCCCGAGCCGATGTCGCAGGAGCTGCGCGCCTCGCTCGTGGCCACCTACGGCCTCGCCGACGACTTCTTCGACGACGTGGTCTGCATCGGCCCGCGCGACTGGTTCCACTACAAGCAGAGCGGGCTGCTGCCGTTCAAGTACCGCCAGGCGCTGCTGCGGCGTCTCGGTCGTGACGTCACGGTCGGCGACGAGCGGCACGAGGCCTACCTCGCGTCGCTGCGCAGCACGGTCCGCGAGGTCGCCCAGGCGTCCGGCTCGCGGCTGCTGTTCCTGCCGATGCACATGGGGGAGGCCGACACCGCGCTCTGCCACGACCTCGCGGCCGCCGTCGGCGACCTGACCCAGACCTGCGTGCTCGACCAGGACGACCTGGGGCCGGCCGAGCTGCGGTCGGTCATCTCCTCGGCACGCGCCATGGTCGGCTTCCGCCTGCACTCCAACATCATCGCGATCAGCTCCGGCGTACCGTCGATCAACGTGTACTACGTCGACAAGGGCCGGGTCTTCTTCGACCAGGTGGGCATGAGCCGGTACGCGCTCCCGATCGAGGACGCGCTCGAGGACGGCTTCGGCGCGCGGGTCGGCGGTCTGCTGACCACGCTGCTGGCGGAGTCCGACGAGGTGCGGGCCTCCCTGGAGGAGGCGACCGCGGCCCAGCGTGCGTCGGTCGCCGCGGCCTACGACGAGGCGCTCCGTGTCCTCTAGGGTCCGCCTCGCGCTCGTCACGACGTTCATCGTCCTGGTCGTCGTCTTCTTCGCGCTCTACCTGCACGACCTCGACTGGTCGGTGCTCGGCGACCTGACGTTCACGTGGTGGCTCGTCGTCCTCGCCTCGCTCGTCTCGCTCGCGTTCCGGTTCTGGGGCGTGATGATCTGGGCGCTCATCCTGCGCGACCTCGGTGCCCCGCGGCTGCCCCGCTTCCCGGTGCTCGCCGACATCTACGCGAAGGCGTGGATGGGGCGCTACATCCCGGGCACAGTCGCGTGGATCGGCGGCAAGATCTACCTGGCCAGCCAGCAGGGCATCGCCAAGAGCCGGCTCGCCGTGTCCTCGCTGCTCGAGGCAGGCATGCAGATCGTGGCGTCGATGTTCGTCGCGCTGCTCATCCTCGGCCTCGACCCGCGGCTCGACGTCATCTCCACGACGATGAAGGCGTTCATGGTGGGCCTGGCGCTCGCCATGCTGCTCATCCTCGTGCCGCCGGTCTTCAACCGCGCGACGCGCTTCGCGTTCCGGCTGATCAAGCGCGAGTCGGCGCTCGCGGAGGTCCGCACGAACGCGACCGCCACGATCCGCTCGTTCGTGCTCTACAGCATCGGCACGGTGCTGGCGGGCAGCAGCTACTTCTTCCTGACCAAGGCGATGTACCCGCAGATCAACGCGGCCGACGACTTCTGGTTCATCGTCGGCGCGTTCACGCTGGCCGGTGCGCTCGGCATGGCGACGCCGCTGCTGCCCAGCGGCATCGGCGTGCGCGACGGCGTCCAGCTCGTGCTGCTCTCGCTCATCATGCCCAGCGAGTTCGCGCTCGCGATCACCGTGGCGAGCCGGCTCTGGTCGGCACTCGTCGACCTGCTGTTCCTCGGGACGGCCGTCCTCGGACGCAAGGTCCTGGCCCGCAACGACACGGTGCCGGGCCCGGTCGCCCCGCCGCCCGCGGGCTGACCCGCCGGCGGACCGGGCTCAGCCGCGGTCGCGGCTGGTGCCGAAGGTGTCCTTCCAGGCCTCGGGCGACGTGACCTCGGGCAGCGCCTCGCGGTACTCGCGCGCCAGCCGGTCCCAGTTCTTGCGCAGCTCGGCGTGCAGGCGACGGCTCTCGCGCCACAGGCGACGGAACGTCGTCCGGTCGCGGCGGTACAGCGACTGTCCGCGTCCGTCGGCGCTGGAGATCAGGGCCGAGTCGTAGGCCGGGACGCGCCACCACGTGGCGTCGCCCTTGGCCAGCTCGACCTGCGGACGCTCGACGTTGCCCTGGGGCACCTCGGTGCGCCAGTGCCGGGCCGCGGCCTTCGCCGTGAACAGCGCCAGGCGGGGGCCGCGCGGCTCGCGGTCGAACTTCGGCGGGAACACCCGCTTGCCCTCCCACGTGTCGGGCAGCTTCTCGGGGTCGCTGATGACCTGCGTCTCGACGAAGTCGCGCGTGGCCGCGCGCAGCTCCGGCATCGTGCCGGCCATGGTCGGGTGCAGGTGGCTCGGACCCTTGAGCAGGTCGCGGATCGCGCGGTGGCGCAGGGTTGCCGCGTAGTACTGCATCGTCAGCAGGTGCTTGAGGTCGATGCGCCCGGAGTTGCTCAGCAGCTTGCCGCCGCCCGGGTGCTGCGAGTGCAGCAGGCCGGTGAGGAGGCGGTTGCGGGCGTGGTAGTACGCCTGCCAGTCCTGCGAGTCGTCCTTGTCGACCCACGACACGTGCCACAGCGCACTGCCGGGCAGCGAGACGGTGCGGTAGCCGTGCTCGCGGGCGCGCAGCGCGTACTCGGCGTCGTCCCACTTGATGAAGACCGGCAGGGACAGCCCGATCTCGCGGATCACCTGGGTGGGGATCATGCACATCCACCAGCCGTTGTAGTCCGGGTCGAGGCGCTGGTGCATCCAGGGCGTCTGCCGCAGGTTCGCGCGCCGGAAGTCGTGGCGCATCTGCTCGGGCAGCGCCGAGCGCCACATGAAGTAGTAGGTGTCGACCGTCTCCGACAGCGCGTGCAGGATCGGCTTGTCGAGCAGGTCGAACATGTGGCTGCCGACGATCGTGGGCGTACGGCAGAAGCGCGAGAACTGCACCGAGCGGCGGATGCTCTCCGGCTCCACCTCGACGTCGTCGTCGAGCAGCAGCAGGAAGTCGCTGCGCCCGGCGTCGACGGTCTCGAGCATCGCGCGCGAGAAGCCACCCGACCCGCCGAGGTTCGGCTGGTCGACGATCTGCAGCTGGTCGCCCAGCGCGGCGGCGACGTCGGGGAAGCCGGGCTGGTCGGCGACCTTCTGGTCGCCCTGGTCGACGACGTAGACGACGTCGACCTCGCGCAGCACCTCGGGCTGGTCGGCGAGCGTGCGCAGGGTCGTGACGCAGTAGTCGGGCTTGTTGAAGGTCGTGATGCCGAGGGAGGTGTTGCCGGTCCGCACCGGCTCGTCGTCCGTGCTCCAGTCGCCGCCCTCGAGCACCACCGGCTCGTCGCCCGCGACGATGTCGAACCAGTACCAGCCGCCGTCGCCGAAGTTGCGGATGGGCAGGTCGAAGACGCTCTCGGTGAGGCCGCTCAGGTCGTTGGTGGCGACCCGCTGCTGCACGCCCTGGGCGTTCGAGCGGTAGACGATGATGCTGCCTTCGCCCTGGGTGCGCACCGTCAGGCGCACCGAGCCGACGACCGTCCAGCGCTGCCAGTAGGCCGCCGGGAACGCGTTGAAGTAGCTGGCGAAGGACACCCGGCGCGACGTGCGGACCCGGAAGCGGTCGCGGCCGAGGATGTCGTTCGCGTGCGCGTCGTCGCTCACGCGCAGCGGCTTGCCCCGCACGGCCGTCCAGACCTCGGGGTCGGCGTAGAGCGGCAGGATGTCGGGGTCCCGCTCGAGGGGGAAGAGGACGCGCTGCAGCAGGTGGGGCATAGGTCAGGGGTCTCCGAGGTCGACGGTCCGCGGCCGGGCGACGGGCGGCGGCATGCGCGTCCGAGCCTAGTACGCCGGTTGCTGCGCTACGCTCACCGGCGTGGCAGAGCGTCGGACGTGGGCGATCGTGCTCGCTGGCGGGCTCGGACTGCGGGTCGGCGCCGACCGGCCGAAGCAGCTGCTCGACCTCGCCGGACGCAGCGTGCTGCAGCGCAGCGTGGCCGCCCTGCGCGACCACCCCGCGGTCGACGACGTCGTCCTGGTCGCGCCCGCCGCGTGGCGCGCAGCCGTCGAGGAGCACGTGGGGCCGGGGCTGCGGGTCGTCGACGGCGGACGCGAACGTCACGACAGCACCCGGGCGGGTCTCGCGGCCCTGCTCGGGGCCGGAGCGAGCGCGGGGGACAGGGTCCTGGTGCACGACGCGGCCCGTCCGCTCGTGAGCGCCCGCATCGTCGCCGACGTGGTGCGCGCGCTCGACGAGCACGACGTCGTCGCCGTGCTGGTCCCGACGCCCGACACGATCGTGCAGGTCGACCCGACGACCGGGCTGCCGACCGCGCCGCTCCCGCGCGCGACGCTGCGTCGCCACCAGACGCCCCAGGGCTTCACCGTGGGCGTGCTGGAGGAGGCGCACCGCAGGGCCTGCGCCGACCCGGCCGTGCAGGTCACCGACGACTGCACGCTGGCGATCGCGCTCGTGCCCGACGTCCGCGTGGGCGTCGTCGAGGGAGACCCCGAGAACCTCAAGATCACCGACGCGACCGACCTCGTCGTGGCCCGGGCGCTGCTGGCCGCGCGCCCCTAGGGGATCCCCGCCGCCGACCGGTCAGCTCGGCGGAGGCGGCACCTCGGCGGGGTCCATCGGTCGCCAGGTGCGGTCGCGCCAGATGCGACGCGACGCCCGCGCCCCGCGCACGAGGTCGCCGACGCCGTGCAGCGTGTGCTGGACGACGACCAGCCGGAAGACCTCCTTGGCGAAGGTCAGCAGCGTGCCCAGCGCGAAGCCGACCCGGTGCAGCTGCCCGTGCTCGGCGAAGTAGCGTCCCACGTAGGCGCGGTTGCGCATGACGTGGAAGCGGAAGAGCGGGCTGCCGTCGTTCAGGTGCCGCACGCCGAGGTTCACCTGCTGCTGCTCGCGCTTGCGCTGCAGCACGAACGCGTCCATGTAGACGACCTCGGTGTGCTGGGCCGCCAGCCACGCGTAGGCGGCGTCGTCCCACGTGATGAAGAAGCGGGGGTCCGGCAGGCCGATCGTGCGCACGACGTCGGCGTGGATCAGCATGCCCTCGAACGTGCCCGAGTTTGTGATCGCGTAGCCCTCGTCGTCGAAGGTGCGCCGGAAGCCGTACGGCAGCGGCACGCCGAGGAACTGGTTGAACTTGGCCTGCCAGTAGAACGGCGAGCCGTCGAAGTCGTAGCGGCGGCCGTGGATGACGCGGAACCGCTCCATCGCGGGCGCGAACCGCTCGAGCGCCTCGGGCAGGATCTCGACGTCGTCGTCCATCAGCCACACCCACTCCGCGCCCAGCTCGAGCGCGGTGCGCGTGCCCTCGCAGAACCCGCCGGACCCGCCCGTGTTGGTGTCGAGGCGGCGGTCGACCAGGACGCCCTCGGGGAACCAGCCGGCGGCCTCGGCGACGACGTCGGGGGTGTCGTCGGTGCTGGCGTTGTCGACGACCACGATGCGCCACGGCGGCACGGTGAGCGCGGTGGCGCTGCGCAGCAGGTCGGCCAGGTACGTCGACCTGTTGTAGGTGACGATGACGATGGCCAGCCGGGCGGCAGGCGAGGCGGGGACGTCGGACATCCGCGTCAGACTATCGGCCGATCCAGGCCAGGTGGCCGGGTGGGGCAGGTACCGTCGTCCCGTGCCCCGACCGAGGATCCCGGCTGCCATCGCGCACCCCGTGCGTCTGCTGCCCCTCACGTTCTTCGCCCTGGTCGTGCTCGGCACCCTCCTGCTGCTCCTGCCCGTCGCGCGCAGCGCCGAGGGTCGCGCCGACCTCGTCGACGCGTTCTTCACGTCGGCGTCGGCCGTGACGGTGACCGGGCTGGCCAGCGTCGACACCTCGACGTACTGGAGCCCGACCGGGCAGGCGATCATCCTCGTCCTCGTCGAGATCGGCGGGCTCGGCATCGTCGCGCTCGCGACCGTGCTCGGCCTGTTCATCGGCGGGCGCCTCGGCCTGCGCACGCGCCTCGTCGCCCAGGCCGACATGCACGTCGTCAACATCGGCGAGGTGCGGCCCCTGTTCCGCCGCGTGGCCGTGACCATGTTCGGGTTCCAGGCCGTCATCGCGGCGATCCTCACGACGCGGTACCGCCTCGCGTACTTCGACGACCTGCCGACCGCCCTCTGGCACGGCGTGTTCGACTCGGTGATGGCGTTCAACAACGCCGGCTTCTCGCTCAACAGCGACAGCCTGGTCGGCTACGCCGGCGACGGGCTCATCATCATCCCCATCTGCGTGGCGGTCTTCATCGGCGCGATGGGCTTCCCGGTGCTGGCCGAGCTGTTCAAGGAGTGGCGCACGCCCGACCGCTGGACGATCCACACGCGGCTGACGGTGTGGGGCTCCCTCGGCCTGCTCGTCTTCGGTGCGCTCACGTTCCTCGCGCTCGAGTGGGCGAACCCCGACACCCTCGCGCCGATGTCGGTGCACGACAAGCTGGTCACGGGCATCGAGGGCGGCATCATGCCGCGCTCCGGCGGGCTCAACAGCTTCGACTGGGGTGCCGTGTCGGGGGAGACCCTCGCCATCGGCACCATCCTCATGTTCATCGGTGGCGGCAGCGCCAGCACCGCGGGCGGCATCAAGGTGACCACGTTCCTGCTGCTCGCGTTCGTCATCCTCGCCGAGCTGCGCGGCGACCCCGAGGTCACGGTCGGCAACCGGTCGGTCGGCCCCGCCGTGGTCCGCACGGCGCTCAGCATCGCTCTGCTCTCGGTGATGCTCGTGACGTCGATGACGCTGCTCATCATGATCCTGACCGACTTCCCGTTCGACGAGGTCCTGTTCGAGACGACGTCGGCGTTCGCGACCGTCGGGCTGAGCACCGGGCTCACGCCGCAGCTGCCCGACAGCGCGAAGCTGGTGCTCGCCGTCTTGATGTTCATCGGCCGAGTGGGCACGATTGCGGCGGCGTCGGCGTTCGTCCTGAGACGGCGTGCACCGCGCTACCACCTTCCCGAGGAGCAACCGATCATTGGCTAAGAAGAAGGACACCGCACCCAATGCGCCCGTCATTGTCCTCGGGCTGGGTCGCTTCGGCACCGCCGTGGCGCGCTCCCTCGTGCACCTGGGGCACGACGTCCTGGCCGTCGACGAGCGTCCGGAGATCGTGCAGCGCTACGCCAGCGACTTCACGCACGTCGTCGCCGCCGACACCACCGACACCGAGGCGCTGCGCCAGATCGGCGCCGAGCAGTTCGAGGTGGCCGTCGTCGGGATCGGCACCGACATCGAGGCGAGCGTGCTGACCGTGCTCGGCCTGCTCGACCTCGGCGTCAAGGAGGTGTGGGCCAAGGCGATCAGCGGCAAGCACGCCGCCATCCTCGAGCGCGTCGGCGCCACCCACGTGATCCGGCCGGAGTCGCAGATGGGCAAGCGCGTCGCCCACCTCGTCACCGGCACCATGACCGACTTCATCGAGTTCGACGACGGCTTCGCCATCGCCCGCACCCGCGCCCCCGAGTGCACCGTCGACCGTACGCTCACCGACTCCGACGTGCGCCGCAAGTACGGCGTCACCATCGTCGGCGTGAAGACCCGCGGCCAGGACTTCACCTACGCCCAGGCCGACACCTTCGTCACCACCGGCGACGAGCTGATCGTCTCCGGCCCCACCTCCAAGGTCGAGGAGTACTGCGCGCTGGGGTGAGGGGCTGCTGCTGCGTGCACGCGGCTCCTCGCTCGACCTGCGGCTGCGTCGGCGCGGCTTCTCGTGGACCTGCGCTCCGCCAGGGCCTCGACCGGGCGGCTGCGGCGCTGGTCCGGGGTCTCGGGCTGCGGGTTGGTGTTGAGGGTCGAGCGGTGGGTCTGCCACTGGATCGTCGTCGGGGGTGGATCTGCCACCTTCTGAGCGCTGTACAGGTGGCGGATCCACCGCTGAGCGGGGCCAGACGTGGCAGAGGTTCTCCCTTCTCGTGGACCGTGCCACGCGAAGGGAGAAGCACTGCCCCCCACCCCAAGGGCACCCACGATTCTTCCTTCGTGCGTCGAAGGTCGAATGCTTCTGCGTTGGTGACGGGATCCCGTAGCAAACGCAGAAGCCTTGGAGTCCCACGCACGAACGCAGATCCTTGCGTCCGACGCGGGCCACGGCCCGAGACCCCAGACCAGCGCCGCCGCCAGCCGCCCGGTCGAGGCCTTTCGGAGACCACCCCCAGCGAAAGTCGAGGCAGCGCACCAGCAGGACGAGACCCCCTGCGGCAGCGCACCAGCAAACCCGGACCCCCGCAGGCAGCGCACCAGCAGACCCAGACCCCCGCGGCAGCGCACCACCAAGCCC
>NZ_LUNH01000044.1:0-17755 GCF_001628525.1 Aeromicrobium sp. REDSEA-S38_B2
GCCCTAAGGCCAGGCGAGCGCCGGCCAGTCGTTGTGGTCCGAGTTCCTCCAGTCCAGCTCGTCGAGCACCGACAGCACCTCTGCTGCGGTCGAGAGGTCGCGTTCGACCTGAATCCTGTGGAGTAGTCCCTTCAGATGCCCCATCCTCGGCCCCGGCTCCAATCCGGTCGCTTCGACAAGTACGGTCCCATCCACTAGGGGAGCGTTCCCCGCAGCAAGGGGGCTCAGCGACTGCAGAGCGCTCGTAAACTCCTCGATTTCCCTCCCCCGCCCAAGTGAATAGGCGGCGAAGGCACTCTCCATCGCCGCGACGGTGGCGGCGACCTCGCCGAGCACCGACCGGCCCAGCCCGTCGGTCAGCACGAGCCGCTCCCCCACCCGCCGCCGGTCCGGGTGCTCCAGCACCGTCACGACCGCGACGGCGCCTCCGGTGGCGACCCGCGCCGCCACGTCGGCCAACCCGTCGTCGGGCCCGACGCGCTGGATGAGCACCTCGATGCGTCCGCCGCACGTGAGCCCGACGTCGAACAGGTCGTCGGCCGCGAAGCCGAACGTGCGCAGCGTCGGCTCGCCCGACGCCAGCGTGGCCTCGGCGAGGTCGACGACCGCTGCCTCCACGCAGCCGCCCGACACCGATCCGGCGATGCGGCCGTCGGTCGCGACCACCATCGCCGCGCCCGCCTGGCGCGGCGCGGAGCCCGACGTGCCGACGACCGTGGCCAGCGCGACGGGCGAGTCCTGCACCCAGCGAGCGGCGCTCGCGAGGGCGGCGTCGGCGACCGTCACCGGCGCATCAGCCTCTCGCCCGTGCGGACCGCCTCGCGGATCCGCGTGTAGGTGCCGCAGCGGCACACGTTGCGGATCGCGTCGAGGTCGGCGTCGGTGATGGCCCGACCCTCACGTTGCACTCGCTTGACGAGCGCCACCGCGGTCATGATCTGGCCGGGCTGGCAGTAGCCGCACTGCGCGACGTCGTGCTCGAGCCAGGCCTCCTGCATCGGGTGCAGGTCGTCTCCGGGCACGGTGTCCGCCAGACCCTCGATGGTCGTGACCTTGTCGGTGGGCCGGATCTTCTCGACCGGCACCGCGCACGGGTTGAAGGCCTTGCCGTTCAGGTGCGACGTGCACGCCTTGCAGACGTTGATGCCGCACCCGTACTTCGGGCCGGTGACGCCGAGGACGTCACGCAGCACCCACAGGAGGCGCACGCCCTTCTCGACGTCGACGGTGACCTTCTCGCCGTTGAGCTGGAAGCTGTACTTGGGCATGTCGGGCTCCTCAGGAGACGAAGGTCAGGCCGTTGGTCGGCGAGGCCGGCACGGGCGGGACGAAGGACTTGGGCGTGAAGTGCAGGGGTTGACGGAAGTTGACGGGGAACTCGGTCGGCATGGTGCCGGTGGCCCGCGCGTAGGCGCAGGCCACGGCGGCAGCCGACGCGGCGACGCCGGCCTCGCCGATGCCGCCCGGCTCGGTGCTCTCGGACTCCATCACCTCGCACCGGAACTCCAGCGGCGTGTTCCACTGACGGGTGTAGGCCGAGTTGTCCCAGCTCGCCTCGAGGAAGTGACCGTCGACGAGGTGGTTGCTGTAGGTCAGGACCTGCGCCATCCCGTCGCTGAACCCGCCCATCATCTGCGCCTCGATGCCGAGCGGGTTGATGGCGAGGCCGCAGTCGACGACCACGGTCGCGCGGAGCACGCGCGGACCGGTCACGGCGTCGCGCACCTTGCGGTTCACCGTGGCCGGACGGCAGTCGAGCTCGACCACCACCGCGGTCGCCCCCTTGTACTCCTTGTGGATGGCGATGCCCTGGGCGACGCCCTTCGGCAGCTTGCGCCCCCACTCGCCGAGCTCGGCGGCACGGTCGAGCACGCGACGGACGACGCCGCTCTTGGTGAACGTCCTGCGGAACTCGACCGGGTCGGTCCGGAAGCGGGCGGCGAGCTGGTCGACGATCAGCTCGTTCGCGACCCTGACGTCGGGTGAGTAGATGTTGCGCACCGAGCTGGTGTTGAACCGGCTCTGGTCGTAGTTCGACTCGTTGAGCAGCTGGGTCACGACGCCGAAGTTGTAGGGCAGCTCCTGCGTCAGCAGGAACACCGTCTCGGAGAAGCCGAGGTTGCCCAGTCCCGACGGCAGCGACGCGACCTCGGCGGTGATGCGCTCGCCCAGCCCGTGCGTGAAGTCGCAGGAGACCGACGTGTGCCGCTGCTCGAAGGTCGCGACCGTGTCGCCGAGGACCGTGGCGCGGATGCGCGACGTCGCCATCGGGTGCACGCGACCCTGGCGCGGCTCGTCGGCCCGGTGCCACATGAGCTTGACCGGGACCCCGAAGGCCTTCGAGACCTGCGCGGCCTCGATGGCGCCGTCGCTGAAGAGCTTGCGCCCGAACGAGCCGCCCCCGGTGACCACGTTCACCTCGACCTTCGACTGCGGCAGGCCGAGCAGCTTGGCGATCTTCGACTGGGCGTCGATCGGCGACTTCAGACCGCTCCAGATCCGCGCGGAGTCCTTGCGCACGTCGGCGACCGCGCAGTTCGGCTCGAGGGCCGACCCGCTGCGGAAGTGGAAGGTGAACGAGCCCTCGACGGTGGTCGCCCCCAGCGCGGGCACCGCCAGCGGCAGCTCGGCCGCCTTCAGCTCGCGGGTGACGTCATCGGCCTTCTTGCCGGGCACGGTCCCCTCGGACCACTGGACGTCGAGCGCGCGGACCGCGTCGATGCACTGGCCGAACGTGCGGGCGCGGACGGCGACGCCGGTGGGCACCATGCCCACGTGCGTCACGCCCGGCATCGCTCTGACCTTCGCGGCGTTGCGGACCTTGACGGGCTTGCCGTTGAGGGCGGGCGCGCGGCACACCATCGTCGGGAGCGCGTTCTTGACCTTGAGGTCCATGGCGAACGTCTTGCGGCCCGTCACCGCGTCGAGCGCGTCGATCCGGCGCTGCGGCGTGCCCACGACCTTGCGCTCGCGCGACTCGTCGAGGGTCACCTCGACCTCCCGCGTGCGCGAGGTGTCGACCTTCTGGGCGGCCTGCCCGTAGGTGACCGACGAGCCGAGCGCGTCGAGGATCGTGCCGCCCTTCGTCGTCAGGCTGGTCACCTGGGCGCCCAGCATGATCGCCGCCGCCTCGAGCAGCGACTGCCGTGCGACGGCGGCGGCCACGCGGATCGGCGTGTACGTCGAGATCGTGGTGTTCGAGCCGCCGGTGAGCTGGTTGAACAGCAGCTCCGGGCGCGCCGGGGCCAGTGTCACGTGCACGCGGTCAAGCGGGAGGTCGAGCTCCTCGGCGAGGATCATGGCCGTCGACGTCGTGATGCCCTGCCCCACCTCCATGCGCGGGAGCGCGAAGTGGGCGTCGCCGCGACGGTCGATGCGGACGGCGACGAGGTTCGACGTCGGGAGCGCGCACTGCGTCAGGAAGTCGTTGAGGTCGTAGGCCTCAGGGATCTGCGGGACCGACGGCAGCACCACGGCGGCCGACGCGGGCGAGGCACCGAGGCCGAGGTCGGCGGCGACCAGCAGACCGGCACCGCCGATCACGTAGCCGAGGAAGGTCCGGCGGGTGGGAGCAGGAGCGGGCAGGGCGGAGTCAGGTGGGATGGGCACTGCAGCACACTTTCGTCGGGGCTGAGGGGATGGACGAAGTGGGGGATGCGCAGCACTGTGTCACGGGTCACGCGGTGGTGCAGACGAACTAGTCCGGTCGGACCATCCTCAGGTGCCCTCGACGGAGGTGTCGCGGTCCTCTCCGGACGCGAGGTCGTCGCACGCGACTGCGGTGGCAGATGCGGCGCTCAGGTACGCATGTGCGCCCCGGTCTCCCACCAGCGTCGCCGCACATGCGGACCAGTGGTCGCGCCCCATCAGCACGGGGTGACCGGGGCGGGAGAAAAATTCTGCGCGGGCGAGCGCGTCGGGCGCCGAACCCTGCGCCGCGACCCGCGCGACGACGTCGGAGCCGACGTCGGGCAGGTCGACGAGATGGATCATCACGGCGTCGGCCGAGGTCGCGGCGACGGCACGCAGCCCAGCGCGCAGCGACGCCGACATGCCCTCGGACCAGTCGTCCGCGACGACGACGCGCGCGTCGGGCGGGACGAGGGCGCGTGCCGTGTCGGCCTCCGCGCCCAGGACCACGTGCACGGGATCACACCCGCCCTCGCGAAGCACCCGGACGGCGCGCGCGACCCACGGCTCGCCGTCCGCGTCGACCACCGTGGCCTTCGGCCGACCGAGTCGTCGCCCGGCCCCGGCCCCGAGCACCAGTCCGTGCAGCTCACCCACGCGCGCCTCCTCCTCTCCCCTGAGTGTGACGTTTGCGGGGCGAGAACGCTGATTCCGCCCCGCAAACGTCACGCTCAGCGGGGGTGGGCGTCCTCCGGGTGTGCGTGCGCCGGGTCGGGGTGGGAGCGCTCGAGCGCGGCACCCTCGACGTCCATGTCGGGCAGGATGCGGTCGAGCCAGCGCGGCATCCACCAGGCCGACTCCCCCAGCAGGTGCATGACGGCCGGGACGAGCAGGATGCGCACGACGAACGCGTCGACCAGCACGCCGAAGGCCAGCCCGAAGCCGACGGACTTGATCATCCCGGAGTCGGCGAAGATGAACCCCGCGAAGACGGACACCATGATGAGCGCCGCGGCGATGACGACCGACCGGCCCGCGTGGAACCCCCGCTGCACCGCCACCCGCGCCGGCGCGCCGTGCGCGTGCGCCTCACGCATCCCTGACACGAGGAACAGCTGGTAGTCCATCGCCAGCCCGAACAGCACGCCGATGAGGATGACCGGCAGGAAGCTCAGCACCGGGCCGGGGTCGTGCACGCCGAACACCGAGCCGATCCAGCCCCACTGGAAGATCGCGGTGAGCCCGCCGAACGTCGCGAGCAGCGACAGCACGAAGCCCAGCGTCGCGGTGAGCGGTACCAGGATCGACCGGAACACCAGCACGAGGATCAGCAACGACAGCCCCACGACGACCGCGAGGTAGACCGGCAGCGCGTCGGAGAGCTGCGCGCTGACGTCGATGTTGCCCGACGTCGCGCCGGCGACACCGAACGACGCCACGCCGTCCGCGCGCAGGTCGCGGACGTCGCGGACGAGCTGCTCGGTCGCCTCGTCGGACGGTCCGGTCTTCGGCACCACCTGGAACGCGAGGAGCATCTTGTCCTCCGACGCGCCGACGGGCGCCACGGCGGTGACGTCGCCCTGGTCGCGCAGCAGCTCGCCGAGACGCAGCTGCTCCGACGTCAGCGTGGCGTCGGTGACCGGGTCGTCGAGCGTCGCCACGACGAGCAGCGGGCCGTTCGCGCCGGGCCCGAACGCCCGCTCGACCGTGCTGTACGACTGGTAGACGACCGAGTCCTCAGGCTCCGACGTGGCCGAGTTGAGGCCGAGCCGCATCGAGAGCGCGGGGATCGCCACGACGAGCAGCACGACGACGGTCCCCACGACGGTGAGCCACGCGCGGACGGTGCTCATCGGGCGGTCGGCGGGCAGGTGCGCACCCTCGGGCTGCGGCGCCTGACCGCGCTCCTTGCGGGTCAGGGCACGACGGCCGAGCAGACCGAGCATCGCGGGCGTCAGCGTGATGGCGACGAGGATCGCGACGAACACGCAGATCGCGCCGACCGTGCCCATGACGCCGAGGAACCCGATCCCGACGACGTTGAGCGCGAGCAGGGCGATCAGCACGGTGCTGCCGGCGAACACGACCGCGTTGCCCGACGTCCCGTTGGCGAGGCCGATCGACTCGTGCACGTCCATGCCGCGCGCGAGCTGCTTGCGGTGCCGGTTGATGATGAAGAGCGAGTAGTCGATGCCGACCGCCAGGCCGAGCATCACGCCGAGGGCCGGGCTGACCGACAGCATCTCGACGGCCCCGGACAGCGAGAGGCTGGCCAGGACGCCGACGCCGACGCCGAGCAGCGCGTTCAGCAGCGGCAGGCCCGCCGTCACGAACGTCCCGAGCATCACCACGAGGACGATCGCGGCCACGACGAGGCCGACGGCCTCGCCCGGCCCGAAGACGTTCGGGATCTCCTGGGAGATCTCGGCGGACGGCAGCACCTCGACGCCGTCGACCGGGTCGTCGGTGAGCGCGGCCAGCACGTCCTCTCGGACCTCCGGCGTCACCTCGACGAGCTCGTCCGTGAACTGCACCTGCGCGAGGGCGGTGGTCCCGTCCTCCGAGACCTGCCGCAGACCCTCACTGAGCTTCAGCAGTGCCGCGCCGTCGTCGAGCGTGCGACCCTGCGCCTCGAGCTCCTCGCGACCCTGCGCGAGCTCCTCCTCCTGGGCGGCGAGCTGCTGGCGCTGCACCTGCGACACCGAGGGCGCGGCCTCGAGCTGCTGTCGCGCCGCGGCGAGCTGCCGCTCTCCTGCCTCCAGGCGCTCGCGTCCCTGCTCGAGCTGTCGTCGGCCGTCCTCCAGCTTCTGGACCTGCGCGGCGGCCTGCTGCTCGACGGCGAACGGGTCGACCGTGCCCGCGACACCGTCGACGCCGTCGACCTTCTTCAGCACGGCCGCGATGCCGGCCCGCTGCGCGTCGGAGAGCGCCTTGCCGTCCTCGCTGCGGAAGATCCCCGTCGCGCTGCCGCCGCTCGCGTCGGGGAACCGGTCCGCGAGCTGGTCTGCCACGCGCTGCGTGGGCGTGTCGGGGATGGTGACGGTCGACGTCAGCGCGCCGCCGAAGAGCGCGAAGGCGCCGGCAGCGAGGGCGAGGACCGCCACCCAGGCGGCCAGCACGGTCCAGGCGCGGCGGGCCGCGAAGCGACCGAGTCGGTAGAGCAACGATGCCATGGTGGTCTCTCTCGGGTCTCGAGCTGACAGGTGGTCAGGCCCTGGCGTGGCGGTAGCCGCGCCCGAGCTGGTCGGTCATGCGGACGACGAGCGACGTCCACAGCGCACGGGAGTCGTCGTCGACGACGCCCCGGGTCTCCTCGCACCAGCGCTGGGCGACGAAGGCGGTCCCGTTCATCAGCGAGGTGACGAGCAGCTCGCGGCCGAAGGTGTCCGTGGTGTCCCCGGGCTCGAGCGCGGTGGCGAGCAGCAGGTCGCGCAGGCGGTGGAAGGCGTCGTCGATGACGTGGCCGTAGCGCCGCGGCAGCGTGTCGTCGACGCTGAGCACCGACCACAGGAACGACATCTGCGGCGTCAGGTCGGTCTGCTCGAAGACGGCGGACATGCGGGCGAAGGTGCTGTCGAGGGTGTCGTCGCCCTCGACGCGACGCGCCGCGGACTCGAGCGCGTCGACGGCCTCGCCGATGCTGCGGGCCAGCACCTCGGTGACGACCGCCTCGAGCGTGGCGAAGTGGTTGAACACCGTCCGTCGCGACACGCCGGCGCGTTCGGCGAGGGCCTCGGTGCTGAGCTGCACCGATCGCGTCTCCGCCACCAGGTCGGCGGCAGCGGCGAGGATCGCCTCGCGGTGCTGCTCACCGCGCTGCTGGCGGCGGTCGACGTTCTCGGTCACCCTTCCAGACTAGGCAGGTCGTTGCACTGAGTGCATCTTCTGTCGATGTCGCCGTGGTCACATGGTGGCGACCGCCGGCGGCGTCTCCGGCTACGCCGCCTCAGCGCTCTCGGCCGGCCCGGAGGACGCAGCGGGCTCGGCGGACTCCGGAGGCTCGGGGGTCTGCGCAGCACGCGCCCGCGTCCGTCGCATGCGCAGCAGCTCGATGCCGAGCGGGACCACGGAGAGACCGGCGAAGCCGATGGTGATGACCTCCACGTGCTGGGCGACCAGCGGGATGTCGCCGAACAACGCGCCGAGCGCCACCATCCCACTCCCCCACAGCACGGCGCCGACGACGTTGTACGCCGTGAACCGACCACGAGGCATGCGGGCCACGCCGGCCACCGTGGGCGTGAAGGTGCGGATGATCGGGATGAAGCGTCCGATGATGACCGCCGCGTTGCCCCGACGCTCGAAGAAGTCGTGCGCCCGGTCGACGTACTCGGGCCGCAGGAACCGTGAGGTCTCCCGCCGGAAGACGGCCGGCCCGTACCGGCGACCGATGAGGTACCCGAGCTGGTCGCCGGCGGCGGCCGCCAGCACGACCCCGATCATCACCAGCCAGATCGGCACCCCCACGACGTGGGACGTCACGAGCGCGCCGGACAGGAACAGCAGGGAGTCCCCGGGCAGGACGAAGCCGAGCAGCAGGCCCGTCTCGGCGAAGACGACGAGCATGACGACGAGCACCGCGGCCGGCCCGAGGGTCAGCAGGAGCGGGGTGAAGACGGCGGTCATGAGGCGATCGTCCCCGGCTCCACCTGACTGCCACCTGACTGCGCCCTGCCGCCCGTTCCACCGTGGAGGACACCCTCACCGACCGCCTCGGGTCCGGCGTCCTCGCGGAACACCAGCAGCCGGTAGGTCCAGAACCGGAAGACGGTCCCGAGCAGCAGGCCGACACCGTTCGCGCTCACGTTGTCGGCCAGCCGCGACGTGAGGTGCAGGAGGTCGTGCGAGACCAGCAGGCACACCACCGAGAAGCCGAGGCCCACGACGTTCAGCAGCACGAACCACGCGACCTCACGGCGTCCCCACCGTCGTCCCGACCACGTCAGGGCGGCGTTGCCTGCGAACGTCACGATCATGGCGATGCCGACGGCGAGCACCCGGGCGACGCTCGGGTCCCACGACCGGAACGGCGGCAGGACGAGCAGCTCGTTGAACGCGACGACGTCGACGACGTAGCCGGAGCCGCCGACCACGAGGAAGGTCAGCACCTCACGGGTCAGCAGCCGTCGCAGCAGCGTCATGCGGCGCCGACCTCGACCCGGCGTCGTGGGGCGAGGGCGTGGCGCAGCTCCTCGCGGCGCCACACGAGCGGGAGCCGCAGCGCCTCGAGCGCGATGCTCGTCGACATCTTCGACGCCCCGGCCGTGCGCTCGGTGAAGACGATCGGCAGCTCGCGGACCCGCAGTCCGGCGCGCTCCGCCCGCCACGTGTTCTCCACCTGGAAGCTGTAGCCCTCCGACCGCGAGGTGAGCGCCCCGACCGCGACGAGCGCCTCGGCCCGGAAGGCCTTGAAGCCGGCCGTGCAGTCGTGGACGTGCAGCCCGAGCACGGCGCGCACGTAGACGTTGCCCGCCCGCGACAGCAGGCGCCGCCGCCAGGGCCACCCGCGTGACCCGCCTCCCGGCACGTACCGGGAGCCGACGGCCACGTCGACGTCGCGCAGGGCGTCGAGCAGCGCCGGGACGCGCTCCGGCGGGTGCGACAGGTCGGCGTCCATCTGCACGATGCCCTCGTAGCCGTGCTGCAGCGCCCACTGGAAGCCCGCACGGTACGCGGCGCCGAGGCCGTCCTTGCCCGAGCGCTCCAGGAGGTGCACGTGCGGTCCGAAGCGCGGGTGGGCGCGCACCACGTCGGCCGTGCCGTCGGGACTGGCGTCGTCGACGACCAGCACGTCGGCGTCCGGCGCGGTCGCGGCCAGGGCGTCGAGGAGCACGACGATGCTGTCGCGCTCCTCGTAGGTCGGGACGATGACGATGTTCCTCATGGGTCCTCCTCGGGTCAGCCGCAGTCGGCGGCGGGGACGGGACGGGCGAGCCCGTCGCGCAGGTAGACGGTCGAGCCGCACACGTCGGCGACGCGGCGGTAGCGGCGGTGCAGCACGGCGGTGGCGTCGTGGGTGTGCAGGCCCCAGGAGTGCAGGCTGCGTCCGGTGACGACCCAGGTCGGCGCGCGCGGCCCGGCGAGCACCGCCGTGAAGCCGGTCAGGTCGGGGTCGAGGGTCTTCGTGGGCAGGCTCCACAGGGACGGGTAGGGCGACGTCAGCCCGCTGCCCTGCACGACGCCCGGGTGGCCCCAGGCCACGACGAGGGAGTCGGCCCCGACCGAGGCGGCACCGATGGCCTGCCCGACCCGCTGGTCGCGGGTGAGGTCGTCGGCGCGGGCGGACATGACCGTCGCGCTCAGCACTGCCGGCACGAGGCAGCTCGCCGCGGCGACCGTCGCGAGACGGGGTCGGGCCGTGGAGACCAGCCCGACGCCCACGGCGAGGGGCAGGGCCAGCTGCACGAGGTAGTGCGTCCAGAAGTTGCCGCCGATGGCGATCGAGACCGCCGCCCACCCCGCCCAGGCCAGCGTGACGACGGCGACGAGGCGCACGTCGCGACGCATCCGCCGCACGCCGAGGAGCAGGACCGCCAGGGCGGGCACGACGCCTCCGACCACGGCGGCTCCCAGCAGGTGCAGACCTCGCGCGTGCGCGGCGACGCCTCGCGACGACGCCAGCGCAGCCCCGGCGGCCACGCGGAACGGGTACATGGCGTACCAGACGCCACCCGGCGACGTGCCGTGCAGCGCGGCCCACCCGAGCACGACCGCGCTCACGGCGACGCCACCGGCGGCCGCCCCGGCGAGGGCGACGAGCAGGGTGCGCGGACGCAGGGTCCGCGTGACCGCAGCGAGCGCGACCACGCCCGCTGCCACGACGAGCACGTCGACCATGTTCTGCTTCACGAGCAGCGCGGCCACGAGCCCGGCCCCGGCCAGCCCCCCGCCGAGCAGGTGGTCGCGGCTTCGCATGCCGCGCCACGCGAGCACGACGCCGAGGACGCCGAGCGCGGTGAAGGGCGCTGCCAGGAGCTCGCCGTTCACCTCGTAGGCGCCGGCGGCGGGCGAGGCGAGCAGGGCCCCCGCGACGACGCCCGTCCAGGCCGCCGCGGTCGCCGAGCCGGTCGCGCGGCGCACGGCGGCACCGACCGTGACGACGGCGACGAGGACGGCCAGCGCACCCACGACGCGGAGCCCGACGGCGCCGCCGAGCCCGTCGGCCAGCTGGTACAGCGTGATCAGCAGCGGCGGGCGGTCGACCCAGTAGTGCCCGTAGAGCGACGTCCCGGGACTCCACTGTCCCGCGACCGCCAGGAACCCCGCCTCGTCGGACCCGAGGCCGCGGTCGGCCCAGGTCATCCGCAGCAGCGCCGCGAGCACCCCTGCGGCGCACGGCACCCACGCGACCCCGGGCAGGGTCGTCGCCACGCCACGCACACGGGTCGTGCCGGTGATGCTGGTCATGGCGCCACGCTAGGAGCGGCTACCTGTACGCCACCTGAACGTCGCTGCTCGATCACGCCGCGCTCACCCGGACGTCGGGCAGGATGAGGCCGTGGCCAGGATCGGCGTGTGCGAGGACGACGCGTCGGTGCGGCGCGTCCTCGTCGAGGGGCTGCGGCTCTCGTCGCACGACGTGGTGCTGGCGCGCACGGGACGCGAGGCGATGGAGCTGTTCGGCGCCGACGCGGAGCTCGACGCGCTCGTCCTCGACATCGGCCTGCCCGACGCCGACGGCCGTGACGTCTGCCAGGCGCTGCGGGCCGGCGGGCAGCACGCGCCGGTGCTGTTCCTGACGGCGCTCGACGCCGTGCACGACCGCGTGTCGGGGTTCCACGCGGGAGGCGACGACTACGTGCCGAAGCCGTTCTCGATCAGCGAGGTGCTGGTGCGTCTCGACGCCCTCATGCGCCGTTCGCGCAGCGCGCCGGCCGAGGCCACCGGGCTCGTCCTCGACCCCGAGCGCTTCTCGGTCCGCTCCCCCGGCGGTGAGCAGCGGTTGACGCCGACCGAGTTCAGGATGCTGGCGGCCATCGCCGCCCGACCGGGCGAGGTCGTGCGGCGACGCGCCGTGGTCGCGGCCGGCTGGCCCGACGGCGCGATCGTGCACGAGAACACCATCGACACCTACGTGCGCCGCCTGCGCGTGAAGCTCGAGGCCATCGACGCCCCGGTGACCCTCGAGACCGTGCGCGGGGTCGGGTTCGTGCTCCGATGAGCCGCTCGCCCGGGGTGCGCGGACGACTCGTGCTCACGACGGCGCTCATCACGACGGGCGCGATGGCGCTCATGCTCGTGGTGGTGCTGCTCGCCGCGAACCAGCTCATGGCGTCGCAGGTGCAGACCGCGCTCGACGACCGCATCGACACCGTGGCCGCGTCGCTCGCAGCACGCCAGGGACGGGTCGAGGTGCCCGACGTGGGGGCCGACACCGTCCTCGACGGCGTCTGGGTCTTCGACGCCTCCGGCGTGCAGGTGTCGGGCCCCGACGCCAGCGCCCGGACGACCGCGGTGGTCGACGGTCTGGCCGAAGTGCGTCAGGCGACGACGCTCAAGCGCGGCGAGCGGCTGTTCCGGGCCCGACCGGTCGCCGTCCCCGGACCTGACGACCTCACCGCCGTCGTCGTGGCCACCGAGTCGCTCGACGTCTACGAGGCGAGCCGCGACATCCTGCTCGGGGCGCTCGGCGTGGCGGCGCTGCTCGTGGTGGCGGGGACCGCCGCTACGACGGCGTGGACCGTGTCGCGCACGCTGCGCCGCGTCGGCGAGATGACCGAGTCCGCCGACGAGTGGAGCGCGCACGACCTCGAGGCCCGCTTCGACCTCACGGGCGACGACGAGCTGGCCCGGCTCGGCCGGACGCTGGACCGCCTGCTCGACCGCGTGGCGCAGGCGATCCGCGCCGAGCAGCGCCTGACCGGGGAGCTGGCGCACGAGCTGCGCACCCCGTTGACCGCGCTGCGCGGCGAGGCCGAGCTGGCACTGCTCGGGACACCGCCACCCGACGTCCGGGAGCGTTTCGTCCGGGTGCTCGAGCAGGTCGATCGGCTGAACGGCACGATCACCGCGCTGCTGGAGGTGGCGCGCCACTCCACCGGGTCGCCACGCCAGGCCGACGTCGGCGAGGTGGTCGCCGCGCTCGTCGCCGCGCGACCTCCCGCGGACGTCCGGACCGACGTCGCCGCTGCGGCCGGGCTGCACGTGGCGGCCGCCGCCGAGCTCGTCGAGCGGATCGTCGGACCCGTCGTCGACAACGCCGTGCGGCACGCCCGCACGCGGGTCGAGGTCGTGGTGCGCCGTCGCGCGGGCCGGGTCGTCGTCGAGGTGAGCGACGACGGGGCCGGCCTCGACGCTGCGCACGGCGAGGACGTGTTCCGCGCCGGCTTCCGACGCAGCGACGACACGGAGGGCGCCGGCCTCGGCCTTCCCCTCGCGCGTCGGGTCGCGGCGACCGTGGGAGGCACCGTGAGCGTGACGTCGGCGCACGACCCGACGACGTTCACCATCGACCTGCCGCCTGCCTGATTGGACGGGCGCACAGGATCGACCTTCGCTACGGTGCTCGCGTGGACGACGACAGGAAGCGCTCCGCCATCGTGGGCGTCGGGGCCGTGGCGCTGGCCGTGACCGCGATCGTGGCCATCTCGAACGACGGCGGCGCCGACAACCGCGCTGTGTGCGTGGACCGGTCCACCGACACCCGCGTCTCCGACGAGCGCTGCGACGACGACTCCTCGATCGAGGGCGGCTCGTCCGACAGCGGCGGTGGCTCGTCCGGCGGTGGCGGCTACGGCTGGTACTACATCCCGGCGGGCCGCACGGCGCCCGGCGTCGGCGAGAAGACCTCAGGCCAGGGCTCGTACACGCCGCCTCCGTCGTCGGTGAAGCGCGGAGGCGTGGCCTACGACGGCGGCGAGGTGACCCGAGGCGGGTTCTTCTCCGGCAAGAGCTCGTTCGGCGGCTGACGTGCGACGACTCGCGTCAGAGCCACGGCCCGACTGGCTCGCGAAGGTCGAGGGCGAGGGACTCACGTACGCCGTCGACCGCGCCGAGGACGGCGAGCAGCTGCCCTACTGGGACGAGTCGGCCTGCTACGTGCTGAGCGAGGCCGAGGTCGACCACCTCGAGCGCGTGACCGGCGACCTGCACGCGATGGCGGTGGAGGCCGCCGGCCGGATGGTCACCGATCCGAGCGTCGTCGAGCGCCTCGGTCTGCCGCCCGGGTCGGGCGAGCTGCTGGCGCGGTCCTTGCACGACCCCGACGAGATCTCGATCTACGGCCGCTTCGACCTCGCGTGGGACGGCACGGGCGAGCCCCGGCTGCTGGAGTACAACGCCGACACGCCCGCCGGGCTCGTCGAGGCGGCGGTCTGCCAGTGGACGTGGCTGGAGGAGACGCACCCGGACCGCGACCAGTGGAACATGCTGCACGAGCACCTGGTGAAGCGCTGGGGCGAGCTGCGCTCGCAGGGCGTCGACGTGGTGCACTTCGCCGTCGGGCAGCAGGAGCCGACCGAGGACTGGGTGACGGTCGCGTACCTGCGTGACACGGCGCAGGAGGCGGGCGTGCAGACGCTCGGCGTGACCGTCGAGGACATCGGCTGGCACCACGACCGCGAGATCTTCCTCGACCCCGAGGACGTGGAGATGCGCTACTGCTTCGCCATGTACCCGACGGAGTGGATGCTCGACTCGATCTTCGGGCAGCACCTGATCGCCGGGCGAGGCACGACGCGCTGGATCGAGCCGCCGTGGAAGCTGCTGCTGGGCTCGAAGGCGCTGCTGCCGGTGCTGTGGGACATGTTCCCCGGCCACCCGAACCTGCTCCCGTCCTACTTCGACGCGCCCTACGCGATGCGCCGCTACGTCACGAAGCCGCTGTTCGGCTGGGAGGGCGACGGCGTGGAGGTCCACGGCGAGGGGATCGCCGAGTCCGTCCCCCGCTCGCACACGGAGGGCCAGCAGGTGGTCTACCAGCAGTACGTCGACCTGCCCGACTTCGACGGCCACCACCCCGTGCTCGGGACGTGGGTGATCGGGGGCCGTGCCGCGGGTCTCGGCATCCGCGAGTCACGCGAGCGGATCACCACCACCCGCGCACGCTTCGTCCCGCACCTGATGGACACGCCCCGCTCGTCGCCCGACCAGGTCGCGTCCTGGCTCGCCGACACCGACCACCGCTGACCTCAGCCCCCACCACCCATCCGAGGAGACCTCCATGGACCTGCTGACCTCCGTCGGCTACGCGCTCGCCTACGCCGTCGTCGGCATCGTCGTGCTGGGCGTCGGCTACGGCGTGCTCGACCTGCTCACGCCCGGGCACCTCGGCCGGCACATCATGGCCGGCTCGATGAACGCGGCTCTCGTCGCCGCCTCCGGGATCCTCGGCCTGGGCCTGGTGGTCTACACCGCGATCTGGCACCACGCCGACGCCTCCTTCGGCGAGGCCCTCGGCTACACGATCGTGTTCGGGCTGTTCGGCGTCGTCGTGCAGGCGGTCGCGTTCCGCCTCGTCGACATCGTCATGCCCGACGACCTCGCCGCCACCGCGATGGAGACGACCTTCCACCCCGCGACCCTCGTCCCGGCCGCCACCCAGATCGCGGTGTCGCTGGTCGTGGTCGCCAGCATCGCCTGAGCGCTTCCCGCCCGCCGGCGCCTGCCCCCCTCGCGGTAGATCAGACGCGTCATCGGCCCTGGCGGTAGGTGACGCGCCCCACGCGGGCCCTGAAGGGCGCGAGACCTACCACCGACCCGGCCAGGGCGCGCAGGACGGCGACGGGCCCGCCCGTGAAGTTCACGGACGGGCCCGACTCCGGGTGTGACTGGTTCAGCGCTGCGCACGCACCGGGATGGTGTGCAGGGTCGAGCCCGTCTTGACGCCGAGCACCCAGTGACCCTTGCGGCTCATGCCGCGGTCCATCCGCACCGGCAGCGAGAAGCGGTTCAGGCCCGCCTGCTTGCCGGCCCGCACGAGGTAGCTGCCCGACGCGGTCGGACGGCTGCCACGCGGTGCAGCGTTGTAGTACTGCGGCCGGGCCGTGCCGGAGGTCAGGGCGACCACCTGGTACGTCTGGCCGTCACGCACCTGCCACGCGCCGTCGCGGAACGTGGCGCCCGCGACGTAGAACTTCGCAACGCGGTAGGTCACCGACGCGGTGCTCGTGTTGCCCGCCCGGTCGGTGGCGCGGGCGGTGACGGTCACCTTCTCGCCCGAGACCTTCCGGCTGGTGCGGCACGACGCGATGCCCGAGAGGGCGTCGCGGCTCGTGCACGTGGCACGGGGCGCCTGGCCGGCGTAGACCCGACCCTTCGACACGCCCTTGACCGCGACCCGCGGAGCCGTGCGGTCGACGTTGATGCCCGCGACCGTGACGGTCGTGGCTCCGCCGTCGGCCGCCATCACCGTGCGCGTGACCGACTGGCCCGCACCGTTGCGGCCGAGGGTGACGGGCGCCGGGCAGCTGCCGACCAGCGCGCCGCTCGTCGGCGCGCACTGGAAGGAGACGGTCACGGGCGTGCGGTACCAGCCGCTCGCCGACTTCTTGACCGCGCTGGTGACCTTGGCCGTGACGACCGGGTCCTGACGTGCCGTCGAGTCCGACGAGCCGACGAAGTCGGCGTCACCGGCGTAGGCCGCCGCGACGGCCCGCTCCTTGCCGGCCTCGACCCAGTACGCGAGCGTCGCGACACCGTCGACGACGGGTGCGGTGCCGACCGTCTCGCCGTCGACCGAGAAGGTCACGGTGCCGGTCGGCGCGCCGGCGCCGGGAGCCGTGGGCTGCACGGCAGCGGAGAGCGTGTCACGGGCGACCGTGAGCGTGGTCGACGTCGCGGCCTGCGCGACGGTGACCGTCTGGCTCGTCGAGGCCGCGGCGTAGCGGCCGTTGCCCTCCTGGTCGGCGTCGACGACGCAGGCGCCCGGGTGCTCGAAGGTCACCGTGGAGCCGTCGATGGCGCAGACGCCGGCCGAGGCCTCGTCGACGGAGAGGACGACGGGCTGTCCGGAGTCGCCGGCGGAGGTGGTGACCGCGTAGGTCTGGCCGACCACCGCGTTGGCGGGGGCCTCGGACGTGATGGCGACGGTCTGCGTCGCGAGCGACACCGTGACGGTGACGTCCTGCGTGCTCGACAGCTTCCCGTTCGACGCCTCGACCGTGACCGGGTAGGAGTCGGCGGAGCCGTCGGCGGGCGTGCCCGCGAGGGTGCCGGTGCCGTCGCCGTTGTCGACGAACGTCAGACCAGCGGGCAGGTCGCCGGCCACGGTCAGCGCCGTGTCGGACGGGAACCCGGCGACGGTGGTGACGGTGAACGACCCGGCCTCGCCGACCGTGAACCCGGCGGCGGTGGGGCTGGTGATCCCGGGCGCCTCGTCGACGGTCAGCTCGAGCGTCTGCGTGGCGTCGGGCTCGTTGCCGTTGCTCGCCTTGAGCTCGACGTCGTGGAGGCCGCCGGTGCCGGCGGCCGGGGTGCCGGCCAGCGTGGCCGTGCCGTCGCCGTTGTCGGTGAGCGTGAGGCCGCTGGGCAGCTCGGACGTCGCCGAGATCGTCGCCGCGGGCTTGCCCTTGGTCGTGATGGTGAAGCTTCCCTCGACACCGGCCGTGAACGACGCCGTCGCGTCGCTGGTGAAGCTGGGGGCCTTGACGACGGGCGTGATGGATGCGTTGAGCGCGTTGGCGAGCAGGCGCGTGCCGTCGGTGGACGCGTCCCAGAAGTCTCCGCGGGCGTCGCTCGACGGCGGGAAGAAGTTCAGGAAGATCGACTTCTCGCCGCGGACCACGAGCGGCTCGCCGGAGCTCCAGTGCGCGACGACCGTCGAGCCGTCCCTCGGCGTCGCCGGGTCGTTGCGGTAGCTGCTGCTCCCGCCGTTGAAGGAGGTGACCCCCGCGAGCAGCGGGTCGTCGGCATCGTCGGCGACGAGGGTCAGGCCCGACCCGCCGCTCTGCGAGCCCGGGATGACGGCAAGGTAGCCCTCGGCGGCGAACCGGCCACCGATCTTCAGCCCGGAGTCGTCGTAGCCCGCGAACGTGGCGACCACGACGGTGCCACCCTGGTCGGCGTAGTCGGCGAGGACGTCGCCGAGGGCGTCGGGCTCGCGGAAGTTGCAGTCGTTCCAGACGAGGAGCGCGTCGTACTGCTCGAGCTGGGCCAACGTCGGGGTCGGCAGCGAGCAGCCCTGGAC
>NZ_LUNH01000045.1:0-47203 GCF_001628525.1 Aeromicrobium sp. REDSEA-S38_B2
GCGTTCAACGAGGAGGCCCGCCGCGGCCTCGAGCGCGGCATGAACCAGCTTGCCGACGCCGTCAAGGTGACGCTCGGCCCCAAGGGCCGCAACGTCGTGCTGGAGAAGAAGTGGGGCGCCCCCACGATCACCAACGACGGTGTGTCCATCGCCAAGGAGATCGAGCTCGAGGACCCCTACGAGAAGATCGGCGCCGAGCTCGTCAAGGAGGTCGCCAAGAAGACCGACGACGTCGCCGGCGACGGCACCACGACGGCCACCGTCCTGGCCCAGGCGCTCGTGCGCGAGGGTCTGCGCAACGTGGCCGCCGGCGCCAACCCGATGGGCCTGAAGAAGGGCATCGAGACCGCCGTCGAGGCCATCAGCAGCCAGCTGCTCGGCATGGCCAAGGACGTCGAGACCAAGGAGCAGATCGCCTCCACCGCGTCCATCTCGGCCGCCGACACCACGGTCGGCGAGATCATCGCCGAGGCCATGGACAAGGTCGGCAAGGAGGGCGTCATCACGGTCGAGGAGTCGAACACGTTCGGCCTCGACCTCGAGCTCACCGAGGGCATGCGCTTCGACAAGGGTCACCTGTCGGGCTACTTCGTCACCGACCCCGAGCGCATGGAGACGGTCCTCGAGGACCCCTACATCCTCATCGTCAACAGCAAGATCAGCTCGGTCAAGGACTTCGTCCCGGTGCTCGAGAAGGTCATGCAGTCGGGCAAGCCGCTCGCGATCATCGCCGAGGACGTCGAGGGCGAGGCGCTGGCCACCCTGATCGTCAACAAGATGCGCGGCACCTTCAAGTCGGTCGCCATCAAGGCCCCCGGCTTCGGTGACCGCCGCAAGGCCATGCTGGCCGACATCGCCATCCTCACCGGCGGCGAGGTCATCAGCGAGGAGGTCGGCCTCAAGCTCGAGAACGCCGACATCTCGCTGCTCGGCACCGCGCGCAAGGTCGTCACGACCAAGGACGAGACGACCATCGTCGAGGGCGGCGGCTCGCAGGACCAGATCGCCGGCCGGGTCAACCAGATCCGTGCGGAGATCGAGAACAGCGACTCCGACTACGACCGCGAGAAGCTGCAGGAGCGCCTCGCCAAGCTGGCCGGCGGCGTGGCCGTCATCAAGGTCGGCGCGGCCACCGAGGTCGAGCTCAAGGAGCGCAAGCACCGCATCGAGGACGCCGTGCGCAACGCGAAGGCGGCCGTCGAGGAGGGCATCGTCGCCGGTGGTGGCGTGGCGCTCGTCCAGGCCACCGCGGCCGTGTTCGAGAAGCTGCAGCTCGAGGGTGACGAGGCTACCGGTGCGAACATCGTGCGCACCGCTGCGTCGGCCCCGCTGAAGCAGATCGCCGTCAACGCCGGCCTCGAGGGCGGCGTCGTGGCGGAGAAGGTCGCCGGTTTCGAGCCGGGCCACGGCCTCAACGCCGCCACGGGCGAGTACGTCGACCTCATCGGCGAGGGCATCATCGACCCCGCTAAGGTCACGCGCTCCGCGCTGCAGAACGCCGCCTCGATCGCGGCGCTGTTCCTCACGACGGAGGCCGTCGTCGCCGACAAGCCGGAGCCCGCTCCGGCCGGTGGTGGCGCCCCCGACATGGGCGACATGGGCGGCATGGGCTTCTGAGCCCTGCGCCTCGCCGCTGACGACGAGGGCCCCGACCGGTTCGCCGGTCGGGGCCCTCTCGCGTCTCGTGCCGCGACCGGATGTCGGCGGCCCGTGCCAGGGTGGGGCACGTGGCTCGCGCACCCGTCCCCGACGTCTGGCTCGAGCGCGTCGGGCGCGTGCTCGACCCGCTGCCCGAGGCGCGGCGCGAGCGCGCCTGGACCGGCGTCCGCTGGGTCGTGCGTGGCGCCCACGTCGCGCACCTCTTCGGGGGCGAGGACGGCCTGCTCCGGATCACGTTCCGTGCCCCGATGGACGAGGTGGCCGCGTTCGAGCACCTCGGCCCGCCGTACTTCCGGGTCGGGCGCAGCGGCGACGTCGTCGGCCTGGTGCTCGACGACGCCCTGCACGAGCCCGACCTCGACGAGCTGCGCGAGCTGCTCGTCGAGTCGTACTGCGTGCAGGCGCCGCACGAGCTGATCGAGCGGGTGGAGCGTCCCGCACCGTGACGGGCCCAGGCCCTGGCAGGATGCTCGGGTGGAACCGAACGTGGGTCTGGCCCCCGAGCACCGCGAACGCCTGCGCGCCGCCGGGGCCGACGTCGACGCCGTCGACGCGCAGACCTGGACCCGGGTGCGCGACGGCGTCCCGACGTGGTGGCACGACTGCGACAACGCGCTCTACCTGGCCGACGGTGCCCTGCTGCCCCCGAAGGTGCTCGAGCAGCTGACCCTGTTCCCCGTGCGCGACGTCGTCGTGGCCGTCGGGTCCGCGCTGCGCAGCATCGCGTCGCTCCTCGTCGGCGGCGACGGTGCCACCGTCTTCGTCGACGCGGGCTGCGAGCTCACCGCCGGGGAGGTCTACTGCGGCGGCGGGTCCAGCATCGTGCTGCACGGGCCCCTCGTCGCCACCCGCTGCGCGGTCGTTGACGCGCGCAACGGTGGCAGCGTGGTGGCCCTGCCCGAGCAGCTGTGGGCGGCCGACGTCTACGTGGCCACCGACGACATGCACCGGCTCGAGGACCGCGCCACAGGGGAGCGGCTCAACCCCTTCGGCGCGAGCATCCGGCTCGGCCGCCACGTGTGGCTGTGCAAGGACGCGGTCGTCACGGGCCACGCCGACGTCGGCGACGGTGCCGTCGTGGGCATGCGCGCGGTGGTCCGGGGACAGAAGGTGCCGGCCCACAGCGTCGTTGCCGGCACGCCCGCCCGGGTGGTGCGCGACGACGTCGCCTGGAGCTACGACGACCGCCCCTGAGTCCGCCCGCTACCAGTCGGCGACGCCGACGCCGTGCCGTTCTCGCATGCTGGTCACCCGTCCGGACGGTGCAGCACCCCGCCGTAGCGTGCACGGGTCGCCCCACCCCGGCGGCACGTCCCCCACCCCGTGCGGTCACCCCGCAGGAAGGAGCTCGTCGTGTCCGAGCCCACCCCCGTCATCGAGGCCCCGAAGCGTCGCGGCCGTCTCGTCGCCATCATCGTCGCGCTCGCGGTCGTCGTCGCCGCCGTCGTCATCTTCCTCGCCACCCGTGGCGGTGCCGACGAGTCCGCCGACGACTCCAAGACCTGGCGGATCGGCGTCGTCGGCGCCAGCGACCCCTACTGGGCCGAGTACGAGAAGGCCGCGAAGAAGGCCGGCCTCGACGTCGACATCGTCGACTTCACCGACTACGCGCAGCCGAACCCGGCCGTCGCCGAGGGCGACCTGGACCTCAACCAGTTCCAGCACATCGTCTACCTCGCCGACTACAACGTCTCCAACGACCAGGACCTCGTGCCGGTCGGCGCCACGGCCATCTACCCGCTCGGCCTGTACTCCAAGAAGTACACCGACGTCGCCGACATCCCCGACGACGCGACCGTGGCCGTCCCGAACGACGCCAGCAACCAGGCCCGCGGCCTGCTCGTGCTGCAGTCCGCCGGACTCATCGAGCTCAAGGACGGCGGCACGATCTTCTCCGACCTCGCCGACGTCGACACCAGCGCCTCGCGCGTGAAGGTGACGGCCCTGGACGCCAACGTGACCGCCACGTCGCTCGACGACGTCGCCGCCGCGATCGTCAACAACGACTTCGTCGAGAAGGCCGGCCTGACGTTCTCCGACGCGATCGCCCAGGACGACCCGTCGGACCCGAACGCGCTGCCCTACGTCAACGTCTTCGCCGCACGGGCGGACGAGGCCGACGACCCGTCGGTCAAGAAGCTCGTCGAGGTCTACCAGGACACGAAGGCCGTGACCGACGGCGTGCAGGAGGTCTCGGGCGACACGGCCGTGCTGCTGAAGACGCCCGTCGACCAGCTCGTCGCCGCGCTGAAGAAGACCGAGCAGCAGACCGCCGACCAGAAGTGAGCCACGCACGGGCCCCGCGACGCGACGTCGTGGGGCCCGTCGTCGTGCAGGAGGAATGATGGCTCTCATCGAGATCCGGGACGTCACGAAGACGTACCCGCCGGCCCGCAAGGGTGCCGAGCCGGTGCACGCCGTGCGCGAGGTCGACCTGTCCGTCGAGGCCGGCGAGATCGTCGGCATCGTCGGCTACTCCGGCGCCGGGAAGTCGACCCTCGTGCGCCTCGTCAACGCGCTCGAGCCCGCCACGTCCGGCTCCATCCGCGTCGACGGCACCGAGATCGTCGGGTTGTCCGAACGGAGGCTGCAGCAGGTGCGCCGCGGCATCGGCATGATCTTCCAGCAGTTCAACCTGTTCACGTCGCGCACCGTCTACGGCAACGTCGAGTACCCGCTCGTCGTCGCAGGGGTGCCGCGCGAGGAACGACACCAGCGGATCGTCGAGCTGCTGACCTTCGTCGGGCTCGCCGACAAGGCGCACACCCACGTCGAGCAGCTGTCGGGCGGGCAGAAGCAGCGTGTGGGCATCGCCCGTGCGCTCGCCACCCGACCCGCCATCCTGCTCGCCGACGAGGCCACCAGCGCGCTCGACCCGGAGACCACGGTCGACGTGCTCAACCTGCTGCGCCGCGTCAACGCCGACCTCGGCGTCACGATCCTCGTCATCACCCACGAGATGGACGTCGTGCGCTCCATCGCCGATCGCGTGGTGGTGATGGAGGCCGGTCGTGTCGTCGAGCAGGGCGACGCGTTCGGCGTGTTCTCGCGGCCGCAGCACCCGGCCACGCAGCGGTTCGTGCGCACCCTCGTCGAGGACGTGCCCGACGAGCGCACCGTCGAGGCCATCCGTCGACGCCACGACGGCCGTCTCGTGACGGTGTCCTTCCGCGACGAGAGCGTCAGCCAGAGCGCGGTGTTCGCCGAGCTCGTACGGCGCGACGTCGAGTTCGAGCTCGTCCACGGCGGCGTCGAGCAGGTGCGTGGTCGGGCGTTCGGGCACCTCACGCTCGAGCTGCGCGGCGACCCGGCCCGCGTCGACGAGGCGGTGGGCGCGGTGTCCGCGCTCGTCGAGACGCGGGAGGTGGCGTGATGGACCGCGTCCTCGAGCTCCGCTCCGAGCTGCTCACCGCCCTGTGGGAGACCCTCTACCTCGTCGCGGGAGGCCTGACGATCGGCGGGCTGCTCGGGCTCCTCATCGGAACGACCCTGTACGTCACCCGCGCCGGCGGGATCGCACCGAACCGCGTGGTCAACGTGCTGCTCAACGTCGTCGTCAACACCTTCCGACCGATCCCGTTCATCCTGCTCGCGGTGGGCCTGCAGCCCATCGCGCGCGCCGTGGTCGGCACGGGCATCGGCAACACGATGGCCATCATCGCCGTCGTCTTCGGCGCCGCGTTCGGCATCGGCCGCATCGTCGAGCAGAACCTCGTCAGCGTGCCGCCCGGCGTGCTCGAGGCCGCCCGGGCGATGGGCGCCAGCCGCACGCGCGTGGTGCTCACCGTCCTGCTGCCCGAGGCGTTCGGCCCGCTCATCCTCGGGTACGCGTTCGCCTTCGTCGCGGTCGTCGACATGACGGCCGTCGTCGGCACCGTGGGCGGCGGCGGGCTGGGCAACTTCGCGCTGACCTACGGCTACCGCCAGTTCGACCCGTGGGTGACCTGGACGGCGATCGCCGTCGTCGTCGTCCTCGTGCAGCTCGGGCAGTTCGCGGCCAACGCAGCCGCGCGGAAGGTGCTCCGACGCTGAGCTCCTTGCCGGCCGCCCCCCTCTGACCGCCGGGGGCGATCAGAGGGCGGTGCGGACGTCCTGGAGCTCGGGGAAGAACGTGAGCTCCAGGGCGCGCTGCAGGAACGTGGTGCCGCTGGAGCCGCCGGTGCCGCGCTTGTGGCCGATGATGCGCTGCACGGTCTTGAGGTGGCGGAAGCGCCAGAGGTGGAACCCCTCCTCGACGTCGACCAGCTCCTCGCAGGTCTCGTAGACCTCCCAGTGCGTCTCGGGGTCGGCGTACACGCGGCGGAAGACCTCCACGACGTCCGGGTGCGGCACGTACGGCTGCGTGAGGTCGCGGTCCAGCACCTCGCGCGGCACGGCGTGTCCGTGGCGCGAGAGGTAGGCCAGGAAGGTGTCGTACAGGCTCGGGGCGGCGAGGTCGGCCGCGAGCTGGTCGCGCGTGACGGGCTCGTGGTCGAAGACCTTCACCATCGCCGGGTTCTTGTTGCCCAGCAGGAACTCCACGGTCCGGTACTGCGCCGACTGGAACCCCGACGCCCGCCCGAGGGCGTCGCGGAACTGCAGGTACTCGACGGGGGTGAGCGTCTCGAGCACCCCGCACTGCTCGAACATCTGCCGCTGCACCGCCTTCACGCGCGCGAGCCGCTTCAGCGCCGGGGCGAGCTGGTCGGCGTCGACCAGCGCGATCGCCGAGCGCAGCTCGTGCACCAGCTGCTTGAGCCACAGCTCGGTCACCTGGTGCTGGACGACGAACAGCATCTCGTCGTGGTGGTCGGTCACCGGCTGCTGCGCCGCGAGCAGCAGGTCGAGCCGCAGGTAGGAGCCGTACGTCGACTCGCCGGCCAGGTCGGTCGCGACCCCGTCCTCGACGGGGCGGTGGGTGGGCCTCATGTTCCGATGGTGCCGCAGGCGACGGTCAGGGCCTGGGGGCGCGCCGGAACCGCACCGCGTCACCGGGTCGCACCTGCGCCAAGCGGTCCACGCCGTCGGCGGTGACGACGCCCAGGACGGGATAGCCGCCCGTGACCGGGTGATCGGGGCCGAGCACCACGGGCAGCCCGGCCGACGTCACCTGCACGCTGCCGCGCACGACGGGCTCGCTCGCCAGCTCGCCGTCGACCCTGCGCTCGAGCGGCGCACCGTCCAGGCGGACACCGATGC
Organism: Aeromicrobium sp. REDSEA-S38_B2; assembly: GCF_001628525.1. Lineage (NCBI taxonomy): Bacteria > Bacillati > Actinomycetota > Actinomycetes > Propionibacteriales > Nocardioidaceae > Aeromicrobium > Aeromicrobium sp. REDSEA-S38_B2. The sequence continues at coordinate 6,838 of NZ_LUNH01000045.1, forward strand.
GGTCCGAGCGCGGCGACACGGTCCAGGCGGTGCTCAGGAAGCCGGCCAGCGCGTCGCGGGTGAACCAGTCGTCGCGGGGGCCGAGCACGACGTCGACCGTCGTGGTGCCGGGCGTGAGGAGGCTCGGGACGGGCGGTCCGCCGTGCGGCACCCGCGGGCTCCCGACCTCCAGGACGTCGCCGTCGGCCAGGGCGGCTGGCCCGAGGCGGGCGAGCACGTCGGCGCTGCGCGAGCCGAGTGTCGGGGGCACGTCGAGGCCGCCGCCCACGGCCACGTAGGCCCGCAGGCCGACCTCGACCCCGCCGAGCTCCAGCACCTGCCCCGCGCGCAGGACCAGCGGTCGGCCGTGGTCGACCGGGGTCGCGTCGACGAGCACCGGGCCGACCGCGCCGGTCACCGCGACGACATGGGCCGCGTCGGCGCGCAGGACGAGCCCGCCACCGAGCACCTCGAGGACGGCGGTGCCACGCCCGGCGTCGCCGACGAGCGCCCGCGCCTGGTGCGTCGCGCGTCGGTCGAAGGCGCCGGAGGGCCCCACGCCTTGGCTCGCCAGGCCGGGTCGGCCGTCGTCCTCGACGAGCGTGAGCGGGCCCGCCGAGATCACTGTCAGGCTCACGACGCCTCTCCACCCCGCTGACCGTGACGATGTGGCCCCGGATCGGTGTCGTCGGGGGCCGGAACGTCACGGTCAGCGACGGTGAAGCGCACGGTGTCGCCCGGCGCGAGGAGGGCGGCGGGCGTGCGTGCGAGGTCGAAGAGAGTCACGTCGGTGGTGCCGAGCAGCTGCCACCCCCCGGGGGACGCGCGGGGGTAGATGCCGCTGAACTCCCCGGCGAGACCGACGGCGCCCGCCGGGACGCTGGCGCGGGGCGTCGCGCGACGTGGCACGACGAGGCGGGGGTCGCCGCCCACCAGGTAGGCGAAGCCGGGCGCGAACCCGCCGAACGCGACCGTCCAGGGCGTGCCGGTGTGCGCGGCCACCACCGCGTCCTCGTCGAGACCGGTGCGCTGCGCGACGTCGGCGAGGTCGGGGCCGTCGTAGCGGACCGGCACGACGTGCTCGCGGGCGTCGGGTGGGGCGACGTCGTCCGCCGGCGGGGTGCTCCTGGCCAGCGTGCGCAGGGTCGCGGGGTGGCCGCGGAGCAGCACGGTGCGCGCGCCGAGCACCGCCTCCGTCACGTCGGGGTGGTCGACGAGCGCCGCGTGGCGCCGGCGGGCGTCGTCGAGGTCGGCGCAGTCGAGCAGGACCGCGTCGTCCCCGCACGCCAGCACCCTCATGCGAAGGGCGTGACGTGGTGCCCGGCGTCGGCCAGCGCGGCACGCACCGCACGCGCGAGGTCGAGGGCGCCGGGGGAGTCGCCGTGCACGCAGAGCGAGTCGACCTGCGGGGCGAGGCGCAGCGCCTGGGCGGCGACCGCGTCGACGTCGGTGAGCACGGCGCCCGGCTCGGAGCGCGGCATCAGGAGCCCGTCGGGCGTGTAGGCACGGTCGGCGAAGCCCTCGGCGACGACCTGCAGCCCGTCGGCGGCGGCCAGGCGGAGACTCGCGGCGCCCGGCAGGCCGAGCAACGGGAGGCCGTACGGCGCCACCGCCTCGACGACCGCCGCCGCCTGCTGCTCGTCGTGCACGACGGTGTTGTAGAGCGCGCCGTGCGGCTTGACGTAGGCCACGCGCGCGCCCACGGCGTCGGCGACCTCGGCGAGCAGGTCGAGCTGCTCGCGCAGGGTCGCGACGAGCTCGTCGTCGGTCGGCTCCTGCGGTCGTCGGCCGAACCCCTCGCGGTCGGGGTAGCCGACCTGTGCGCCCACGACGACCCCCCGCTCGACGGCACGCTCGCACGCGTCGAGCATGAGCTCCTCGCCCCCCGCGTAGGCCCCGCAGCAGACGTTCGCGCTCGTGACCACGTCGAGGAGGGCGAGGTCGTCCGGCGACTCGGCGACGTCGGCGTTCAGGTCGATGCGCACGCCCCCACCCTAGGCCCGCCCGCCCCACCCCCACGCCGTGAGCACGTTTGCGTGGGGCCCCACGCAAACGTGCGGATCAGGCGCATGTTTGCGGTGGGGCGAGCCGGTTTACGTGGGGCCCCACGCAAACGGTCCTGTGCTGCGGGGTCCGCGCGGGCCCTGCGCGACGACGGTCAGCGGGGGAGGGGGTCGACGAGGAGGGCGACGGCCTTGTCGTCCACGCGCGTCAGCACGACCGTGGCGCGCTGCGAGCCCTTCAGGCGCAGGCGGCGCACGAGCACCTCGGGCACGACGTCGACGCCGCGCTTCTTCACGGTCAGGGTGCCGACGTCGCGCGCGACCAAGGCGGCCTTCAGCTGCTTCTCGCGGAACGGCAGCTCCGCCACGACGCGGAACGATCGGGCCAGCGGGTGCCGCACCTCGACGTCGGTCGTCACCCACGCGATCCGCGGGTCGACCAGCTGCCCGTCGAGCTCCTCGGCCAGCGCCCCCACCAGGCCGGAGCGGATCACCGCGTCGTCGGGCTCGTGGAGCCAGCCGCCGAGCTCGCCGACGTCACCGGGCGCGCCGTCGCCGGTCAGCTCGTGCGGGCCGGGCAGTGCCGACGCCCGCCGCGGCGCGCGGTCGGTCAGGTCGAGCCCCGCACCCCACAGGCACGCCTCGACGAGGTCGCCCCCGTCGCTGACCCACTCCGCCTCCACGCCGTCGGGGACGAGCGCGTGCGGGATCCCCGGCAGCGTCTTCACCACGGCGCGCCCCGACAGGTGCTCCTCGACCACCGACCACGGCGGACTCATCGCCTCCGGGTCGAACACCCGCCCACGGTCGTCGCGACGGGCGGGGTCGAGGAACACCACCTCCGACGCGGTCGGCACGACGTCGGCCGCGTCGGCGCACACCACCTCACCCTCGAGCCCGAGCGCACGCAGGTTCGCCGAGGCGATCGCAGCACGCACCGGGTCGCGGTCGACACCGCGCACCCGCAGCCCGGCCCGCGCGAACGCGACGAGGTCGGACCCGATGCCGCAGCCGAGGTCGAGCACCGCGGACGCCCCCGACGCAGCCAGACGCTCGGCGCGCAGCGTCGCGACCGTGCCACGCGTCGCCTGCTGCAGCGCGTCGTGCGTGAAGAACATGGCGGCCGCGTCGTCGCCCAGCTTGGCCCGCGCCAGCCCCCGCAGGTGGTTCTGCGTCACCGCCGCCGCCACCAGCTCCACGTCGTGCACCTTGCGCAGCCGCGTGCCGAGCGCGAGATCGGACTCCCGGCCCGCGCCCTCGTGCACCTCCGCCACCAGCGCCCGACCCTCGTCGGTCTGCAGCCGCTCGAACGTCACCAGGTCCACGACGCCATCGTGGCAGGCGGGGCATCCCGCCGCCCACGGCCCGGCACCCCCGCCGGGCTCGACGACGCGTGTCCGCCGCCCGCGAACACCCCTTAGCACTCGAGAGGGGTGAGTGCTAGATTCTGAACTGGCACTCGAACCCTGAGACTGCCAACCCGTGCACGGCCCCCGCGACGGCGTGCACACCCATCACGTACATCCGTCACTCACCACATCGTTGAAGGGGAGGTCGACCAGTGTCGGTCACCATCAAGCCGCTCGAGGATCGTCTCGTCATCAAGGCCGTCGAGGCCGAGCAGACCACCGCCTCCGGGCTCGTCATCCCGGACACCGCCAAGGAGAAGCCCCAGGAGGGCGAGGTCGTCGCGGTCGGCCCCGGCCGCATCGACGACTCCGGCAACCGCGTCCCGCTCGACGTCAACGTCGGCGACAAGGTCATCTTCAGCAAGTACGGGGGAACCGAGGTCAAGTACTCGGGCGAGGAGTTCCTCATCCTCTCCGCCCGCGACGTCCTCGCCGTCGTCTCCTGACGCACCTGGGCTCCCGACCGGCGGCGTTGCTGCTCGCTCGACGACCAAGAACGGGTCGCCGTCGCTCACGCGCCTTGCCGGTCGGGCCCCATGCGCGTCAGGACCGTGCTGACGCGCCACCTCCGGCTCCCGCCGGACACCACCATTCAGTCGTTTCGTAGGAAGGCATCATCATGCCCAAGATCCTCGAGTTCGACGAGGACGCACGCCGCGCGCTCGAGCGCGGCGTCGACGCCCTCGCGAACACCGTCAAGGTCACCCTCGGCCCCAAGGGCCGCTACGTCGTGCTCGACAAGAAGTGGGGCGCCCCCACCATCACGAACGACGGCGTCACCGTCGCCCGTGAGGTCGAGCTCGACGACCCGTTCGAGAACCTCGGCGCCCAGCTCGCCAAGGAGGTCGCCACCAAGACGAACGACGTCGCCGGTGACGGCACCACCACGGCCACCGTGCTCGCCCAGGCGATGGTCCACGAGGGCCTGCGCGCCGTCGCCGCCGGCGCCAACCCGGTCGGCCTCAAGAAGGGCATCGAGGCCGCCGTCAAGGCCGTCTCCGAGCGCCTGCACGAGGTCGCCCGCGACGTCGACGACATCAAGGACATGACCGACGTCGCCACCGTCTCCTCGCGCGACGCGCACATCGGCGAGCTCATCGCCGAGGCGTTCGACAAGGTCGGCAAGGACGGCGTCATCACCGTCGAGGAGTCCAACTCCCTCGGCACGCAGCTCGACTTCACCGAGGGCATGCAGTTCGACAAGGGCTACCTGTCGCCCTACATGGTCACCGACACCGAGCGCATGGAGTCCGTCCTCGACGACCCCTACGTGCTCGTCAACCAGGGCAAGATCAGCTCGGTCGCCGAGCTGCTCCCGCTGCTGGAGAAGGTCATCGCGGCCAACAAGAGCCTGTTCATCATCGCCGAGGACGTCGAGGGCGAGGCGCTCTCGACCCTGGTCGTCAACAAGATCCGCGGCACGTTCACCTCGGTCGCCGTCAAGGCGCCCGCGTTCGGCGACCGCCGCAAGGCGATGCTCCAGGACATCGCGACCCTCACCGGCGCGACCGTCGTCACCCCCGACGTCGGCCTCAAGCTCGACCAGGTCGGCCTCGAGGTGCTCGGCACCGCCCGACGCGTGGTCGTCACCAAGGACGACACGACGATCATCGACGGCGGCGGCGACGCTGCCGAGGTCGAGGGCCGCGTCAACCAGATCAAGGCCGAGATCGAGCTCACCGACTCCGACTGGGACCGCGAGAAGCTGCAGGAGCGGCTCGCGAAGCTGGCCGGCGGCGTGTGCGTCATCCAGGTCGGCGCCGCCACCGAGGTGGAGCTGAAGGAGAAGAAGCACCGCATCGAGGACGCCGTCTCGGCGACCCGCGCGGCCATCGAGGAGGGCATCGTCGCCGGCGGCGGCTCCGCCCTCGTCCACGCCGTGTCCGTGCTCGACGACGACCTCGGCCTCACCGGCGACGAGGGTGTCGGCGTGCGCATCGTGCGCATCGGCGCCGACGCCCCGCTGGAGTGGATCGCCCGCAACGGCGGCGTCTCCGGCGAGGTCGTCGTGTCCAAGGTCCGCGAGAGCGGCGAGGGCTACAACGCCGCCACCGGCGAGTACGGCGACCTGCTCGCGCAGGGCATCCTCGACCCGGTCAAGGTCACGCGCTCCGCGCTGGCCAACGCCGCGTCGATCACCGCCATGCTGCTCACGACCGAGACGCTCGTGGCCGACAAGCCCGCCGACGACGAGGGTGACGCCCACGCCGGGCACAGCCATTGAGTCAGCCGCACCACGACCGAGGCCCGTCGTCCCCCCGGGACGGCGGGCCTCGTCGCGTCCTGGGGTGGGGGAGAGGGGTCGACGAGGCTCGGCGAGGGTTGACGGGCCGACCGCCCCGCACGACGCTGGACCCGTGCCCACCCTCGCCGACGTCGAGCGTCTGTGCACCGCCCTGCCGTCGGTGAGCGAGGGCACCACGTTCCGCAACCGCGCCTGGTTCGTGGACAAGGCGGTGTTCTGCTGGGTGCGGCCCTTCACGCAGGCCGACCTGCGACGCCTCGGCGACGCTCGCGTGCCCCAGGGCGACATCGTCGGCCTGCGCACCGAGGACCTCGCCGAGCGCGACGCCATCCTCGGCGAGGGCGCGCCCGGCCTGTTCACCATCGAGCACCTAACCCACCACCCCGGCTACCTCGTCGAGCTCGACGTCGTCGACCCCGCACGGCTCGCGGCGGCCGTCGAGGACGCCTGGCTCGCCCGCGCCCCCGCCCCGCTCGCCCGCACCTTCCTCGACGCCCAGCGCTGACCCGCAGTCCGCAGATTCCCAGGTCGACCTGGGAATCTCCCGCGAGGCACGGACATCTCAGCGGCGCACGGAAAGCTCTCCGTGCTGATCGCGGATTCCCAGGTCCACCTGGGAATCCTCGACGAGGCGCGGGGACGAACGGCGGGTGACGTGTGTCTCTTGCGCTTCCGCCACCCCGGGCATACCGTGGGTACGGATGTGACACTCCCGATGTCACATCATCGCTGTCGAGTCGAGGAGTCCCACCATGACGATCACCGCACCCAGCCCGGAGCAGGACGCCGCCGCCTTCCGCGCCGAGGTCGAGCGCGACGGTGTGCTCGAGCGTCTGCTCTCCTCGTCGGCCCAGCTCTCGTACGACCCCGAGAAGGAGGTCGACTGGGACGCCCCGCTCGACCCGCTGCACGACGGCGTGAACCCGGAGTGGTGCACGCTGTACGGCACCGACATCTGGGAGCGCATGAGCCCGGAGCAGCGCGCGACCCTCACGCGTCACGAGGCCGCCAGCGTCGCGAGCATCGGCATCTGGTTCGAGATGCTGCTCCAGCAGATGCTCCTCGTCGACATCTACGACAAGGACTACGCGAGCAGCGAGTTCCAGTTCGCGCTGACCGAGATCGCCGACGAGTGCCGCCACTCGATCATGTTCGCCAAGGGTGCGCAGCTGATCGCCGGCCGCTCCTACCTGCCGCACCCGCGTCTGCACCAGGCGGCCAAGCTGCTCAAGCTGACCGCGCGCAACGAGGTGGCCTACACCTCCATCCTCGTCGCCGAGGAGGTCCTCGACGTCATGCAGCGCGACTGGATGCGCGGTGCGTCGGTCGCCCCGCAGGTCAAGACGATCTGCAAGATCCACGTGGTCGAGGAGTCGCGCCACATGAAGTTCGCGCGTCACGAGACCATCGAGGCGATGCGCGGCATCTCCGAGGTGCGGCGCAAGGCCAGCGCGCTGCAGATCGCCAGCGTCGGCTACTTCATCGTCAAGAGCCTGGTGCAGCCCGACGTGTACGCCGAGGCCGGTCTCGACGTGAAGGAGGCCGTCGCGGCGGCCAAGAACAACGAGCACCACCATGCGCTCATGCGCCTGTCGTGCGTCCACCTCATGGACTTCCTGTCCGAGGCGGGCCTGCTGACGCCTGCGGCCAAGCGGCTCTACCGCCGCGTCCACATGCTCTGATCCGCCCATGCCCTTCGCGATCACCCAGAGCTGCTGCTCCGACGCGTCCTGCGTCGAGGTCTGCCCCGTCGACTGCATCCACCCGACCCCGGGCGAGCCCGACTTCGGCCACACGGACATCCTCTACGTCGACGCGCGCGCCTGCATCGACTGCGGCGCGTGCGCCGACGCCTGCCCCGCCTCGGCCATCAAGCCGATCGAGATCCTCCGCGGAGGCGAGGAGGTCTTCGCCGAGCTCAACGCCGCCTACTACGCCGAGCGCCCCGACCGAGCGGTCGCGAAGGAGCAGACGCACGCCCGGGTGCGCCCCGGCGTCCCCACCGGCCTGCGCGTGGCGGTCGTCGGCACAGGTCCGGCAGCCACCTACGCCGCCCGCGAGCTGCTCGCCGCGACCGACGCCGACGTCTCCTTCGTCGACCGTCTGCCGGTGCCCGGCGGTCTGCTCCGCGCGGGCGTGGCCCCCGACCACGGCGAGACCAAGCGGGTCGGCGACACGTTCTCCTGGACGTACGAGCACCCGCGCACCTCGCTGTTCATGAACGTCGAGGTCGGCCGCCACGTCAGCCACGCCGAGCTGCTCGAGCACCACGACGCCGTCGTCTACGGGATCGGCGCGCCCGAGGACCGTCGGCTCGGCATCGAGGGCGAGGACCTCGACGGCGTGCACGGCTCCACCGAGACCGTCTCCTGGTACAACGGCGACCCCGAGGTCCCCGGCGACGCGATCCGCGTCGACGGCGCGCGCGTGTTCGTCGTCGGCAACGGCAACGTTGCGCTCGACATCGCCCGCATCCTGCTGAGCGACCCCGAGCGGCTCGCCGGCACGGAGATCGCCGACCACGCCCTCGAGGCCATCCGGCGCGGCGACGTGCGCGAGGTCGTCCTCCTCGGCCGCCGTGGACCGGAGGAGTCGGCGTTCACGCGTCCGGAGCTGCTCACCCTGCCCGACGGCATCGAGCTCGTCGTCGAGGACGACGCCGCCACCGTCGCCACGCTCGACGCTGCTGCGCCCGGATCGAAGGCGGCGCTGCTCGCCGACCGTCGCCGGGTGCGCAGTGACTGGTCGAGCGAGCCGGGCCCCGGTCGCCGGCTCGTGCTCGCCTTCGGTCGACGCGTCGTCGCCGCGCACGGCGACGCGACCCTCGCGTCGGTGACCGTGTCCGGACCCGACGGCGAGGTCGAGGCGCCCACCCGCCTGCTCGTCAGCTCCATCGGGCGCCGCGGCCGCCCCGTGCCGGGCCTGCCGTTCGACGCCGAGCGCGGCATCATCCCGAACGCCGACGGACGCGTCGTCGACCCGGCCACGGGCGAGGCCGTCCCCGGCGCCTACGTGGTCGGCTGGGCGAAGCGCGGGTCGACGGGCGGCATCGGCGCGAACCGCATCTGCGCCGGAGAGACCGTCACGACCCTGCTGGCCGACGCCGCGGAGCACCGACTGCCCCGCCCTGCCCGGTCGGGACGCGCGTTCGCCCGGCTCCTGCGCAAGCGTCAGCCCGACCTCGTCCAGGCCCCGGGGGTGCGCGCCATCGAGCGCCACGAGGTCGACGCCGGCCGCGCGTCCGGACGCCCGCGGGTCAAGCTGGTGACGGTCGAGGAGCTCCTCGCGGCTGGCCGACGCTGATCCCTTCGGGCCTGGAGCGCCGGTGGAGGGTCATGCGACGACCGCCTCGAGACGCTCGAGCGTCCGCTCGAGCGCGGTCACGGGGACGGCGGGGAAGCCCCCGACCCTGCGGTGGATCTCGGGGTCGTCGACGTCGGACCAGTCGTAGGTGAGCGACACCAGGCTTCCCGCGGCCGTCGCGTCGACGCGCCACCGCCACTCCCAGCCCGGCGGGGTGCCGTCGACCGGTCCGGTGCGCCAGGCCACCTCGACGTCGCGCAGGAAACGTGTGACGAGGTTGTCGGTGCGGTAGTCGCCGGCGCGCGGGTGGTGGACGTGCATCCGGAACACCTGTCCGACGGCGGTGACGGGGGAGGCGCCGTCGTCGGCGCGCACCATGTCCGAGCCGTCGATCTCGGGGTGGCGCCGCGGGTCGGCGAGCAGGCCGAACACCACCGAGGGCGAGGCGGTGACCTCGCGCGAGACGACGACGCTGCTGCGGTCCACGTCCCCATCGTGCGCCCGATGGGGACCGCTGTCGAGCATCGACCGTCCGGCGGCCGACACCCCGACCTCACGGGTGGTCCACCTCACGTCGGTCGCCTGGGACATCCCTTGCTCAGGTAAGGCTGACCTAGGTTAGGCTCCCCTCCATGATCCGACGCACGTTCACGCCCCGACGCCTCGCCGCAGCCGTCGCCGTGGCCCTCGCCCTCCCCCTCGCCGCCTGCGGCTCGTCCTCCGACGACGCCTCCTCCGACCAGGCCTGGACCTACACCGACGACCTCGGCACCAAGCTCGAGCTCGGCAAGGCGCCCGAGCGGATCGTCGCGCAGTCGTCGGTCGCCGCGGCCCTCACCGACCTCGGCCTCGGCGACAAGATCGTCGGCGTCTTCGGCCCGGTGAAGAACGCCGACGGCGACGTCGACAGCCAGGCCGCCGGCCTCGACGTCGACTCCGTCGAGGACGTGACCGGCGAGGGCGAGTACGGCGACATCGACCTCGAGAAGATGGCCGGCCTCAAGCCCGACCTCATCGTCACCAGCTCCTACGTCGAGCCCGACCTCTGGTACATCAACAAGGACGCGCAGACCAAGCTCGACAAGCAGTACCAGACGCTCGTCATCAGCTTCGACGGCAAGACGCTGCCGCAGATCATCGAGTCGACCGAGAAGGCCGCGAAGGCCCTCGGCGCGTCCGACGACGCCGGCGAGAAGGGCCAGGAGGCCTTCGACGCCGCCAAGCAGCGCCTGACCGACGTGGCCGAGGGGGCGAAGCCGTCCATCCTGGCCGTGTCCTACTCCCCGGACCTGTTCTACGTCTCCAACCCCGACGTCAGCCCCGACCTCAAGTACTACCGCGACGAGATCGGCCTGGACATCGTGACGCCGAAGAATCCCGACGAGGGTGGCTACTTCGAGTCCCTGAGCTGGGAGAAGGCCGACACGTATGACGCGGACATCGCCTACTGGGACGACCGCATCGGCAGCGCCGGCCTCGCCGCGCTGAAGAAGGAGCCGGTCTGGGGCAAGACCACGGCCGCCAAGAACGACGCCTACATCCCATGGACGTCCGTGGCGCCGCCGTCGGCCCAGGCCTACGCCGACGTCTTCGACCGCTTCGCCGACGGCCTGGAGAAGTACACCCGATGAGACGCCCGCTGCAGGCCGCGCTGACGGCCGTCGCGCTGCTCCTGGCGACGGCCTGCAGCGGCGGCTCGTCCGACGGGTCCGAGGAGGGCTGGTCCTTCACGGACGACATGGGCACGAGGATCAGCCTCGACGCGGTGCCCGAGCGGATCGTCGCCTACAAGGGTGTCGCTGCCGCGCTCGCCGACATGGGGCTCGGCGACCGTGTCGTCGGCGTCTTCGGCGAGCCGACGAACCCCGACCCCGACCTCGGGCTGCAGTCGCCCGAGCTCGACGTCAGCACGCTGCCCGACGTCACGGGCGGCGAGTACGGTGCGGTCGAGCTCGAGGAGCTGGCCGCTCTCGAGCCCGACCTGATCGTGACCACCACCTACGGCTCCGGCGACTACTGGTACCTCTCGCCCGACGTCGCGAAGCGGCTGGGCGGCACCTACGACCTCGCCGCGATCAACCTCGAGAAGGAGACCGTCGACGGGGTGATCGAGAACAGCGAGCGCCTCGCCCTCGCCCTCGGTGCCGACGAGGCCGACTTCGAGGCGGGCCACGCCGCCCTGGCGAAGGCCGGCGACCTCGTCCGCAGCGCCGCGAGCACGGCGGGTGACCCGACGATCATCGCCACGTCGACGACACCGGAGCTGCTCTACGTCGCCAACCCGCCCGCGTACGCGGACCTGACCTACCTGTCCGACGAGATCGGCCTCGACGTGGTGCGTCCGGCGGAAAAGGACCTCGACGAAGGCGACTACTGGGACTCCGTCAGCTGGGAGCAGGCGGACGCCTACGACGCCGACGTCGCCCTGTGGGACACCCGTGGGGGCGACAAGAACCTCGAGGCCCTCGAGCAGCAGCCGGTGTGGAACAAGGTCCGGGCGGCGCAGGACGGGGCCTACCTGCCCTGGCGGTTCGAGGTCGCGCCGAGCGCGCAGGGCTACGCGACGATGCTCGAGCTGTTCGCCGGCGACCTGCAGAAGCTGGGGTCGTGAACGCGCTGCGCCATGTCGCGTCCCTTGCGGCAGCCGTGCTGGTCGTCGCCGGGTGCGGCGCCGGTCCAGGCGGCGAGGCCCCGGACGCCTGGACGTTCACGGACGACCTCGGCACGAGGATCTCGCTCGACGCGGTGCCGCGGCGCATCGCGGCCAGCAAGGACGTCGCCGCCGCCCTCGCCGACATGGGCCTCGGCGACCGGGTGGTCGCGGTCTTCGGCAAGCCCGACAACCCGGACCCCGACCTCGGGCTGCAGTCGCCCGACCTCGACCTCTCCTCCGTCCCCGACGTGACCGGTGCCGAGGAGTCGGGGACGCTCGACGTCGAGGCGCTGGCGACCGCGCGCCCCGACCTCGTCGTGACGACCCACTACGTCGGCGACGCGCTCTCGTTCATCGATCCCGACACCCGGGCACGCGTCGAGAAGGCCTACCCGATCGCCGCCGTGACCTACGAGGGCGAGACGGTCGAGGGGATCGTCGACAACGCCGCGCGGCTCGGGACGGCCCTCGGGGCCGACCCGGCCGGCTTCGAGGACGACCACGCCGCACTGGTCGCGGCGAGCGACCGGCTCCGCGCCGCCGCACGAGCGGCGGGCGACCCCACCCTCGTCGCGACGTCGACGACGCCCGACCTGCTCTACGTTGCGAACCCCGCGGCCTACGGCGACCTGCGGTACCTGCGCGAGGAGGTCGGCCTCGACGTCGTGGTGCCCGACGAGCGAGACCTCGACGAGGGCGTCTACTGGGACGCCCTGAGCTGGGAGAACGCCGACACCTACGACGTCGACGTCGCGCTGTGGGACACCCGCGGCGGTCGCCAGCACCTGGAGCGGCTGCAGGACCAGCCCATCTGGGGCCGGACCACGGCGGCGCGCGACGACGCCTACCTGCCGTGGAGGTTCGAGGTGGCGCCGAGCGCGCGCGGCTACGCCGACGTGCTCGACGCCTACGCCGACGACCTGCGATCCCTGGCGAGGAGCTGATCCCATGGCCCGCACCCCGACCCTGCTCGCGAGCTACGTCGAGTCACAGGCCCACGACGCCGTGGTGCGTGCCAACGACCTGCTCTCGCCCGGGCTGCGCCGGCTCGTCCTCGCCAGCACCGACTTCCACGGCGCGACGATCGAGCCGTGCGACGTCACCGCGTTCCGGGTGGCTCGCAACGCGTTCCGGCACTACACCCCGGCCCGCGTCGTCGACGACGCCCTGACGATCGTCGTCCAGCGTCACGACCACCCGGGCCCGACTCCCGGCCACGACCTCCTCGAGCGGTGGGTGCCGGGCGACGCGGTCAAGGTGTGCCGGTGGTCGTCGGCGCGGGCGTTCACCTGGGCGCTCGGCGGGGACCGGCCCGTCGTGCTGCTCGGTGACGCGACCGTCATCAGCCTCGCGCTGTGCATGGCCGACCGCGCGGCGCGCGAGGGTCGCGAGCTGCTGACCGTGCTGGAGGTGCCCGGACCCGACGTCGCCGCCACGCAGGCGCTCCTGCCCGACGCCACCGTCCTGCCCGCCCTCGAGGTCCCGGGCGCCGTGGTCGACGCCTGGCTGCGCGCGAACGTCGAGGCGCTGCGTCTGCTGGACGCCCCCGTCGCCTACCTGGCCGGCAACGGGCCGGCGATCCAACGCCAGCGGACCCTGCTGCGCGACGTCGTGGGCCTGGACCGCCGGGCCGTCCGCACGCAGCCCTACTGGGCCGAGGGCAAGGTCGGCCTGTAGAGGTCTCCGCCCGTCAACCGTGCGCGGACGTCGTCGGCGACCGGACCACCAGCACGGCGACCACGAGCGCCAGCACCACCGAGGTCAGCGCGAACGGGATCGGCAGCACCGGGTCGAGCAGCACCAGCAGCGCCCCGACCGGGACGACGGTGTTGACGACGGCGTCGGCGTTGTCGCGCAGCGTGATCCACCAGATCCCGAGCACGAAGAGGGCGACGGGGACGGTCACCGTGAACGCCGCCGCGACGTCGGTGAGCTCGGAGTGGTCGGTGAGCACGTCGATCTCGACCTCGATGCCCGCCGAGAGCGCGCCCGCCGCGGCGAACACGACGTAGTGGACGTAGCCGTAGCGCAGCGAGCTCGCGAGCGACGTGATCGCCCGGTGGTGCGGCGGCCAGAAGTAGATCCACCAGAGCGCCGCGGTGGTCACGAAGGCGAGCAGCGCCACCGACAGCAGCGGGACGAGCGCGGTGTCGTCGTGCAGGGCCTCGAGCACGGCGTTCGCCGACCCGAGCAGGCTCTCGCCGAGCAGGATCAGGGTGAAGAGCCCGTAGCGCTCCGTCACGTGGTGCGGGTGCCACGGCGTCGTCTCCCGCCGTTCGGCCACCACCGGCACGGCCAGCTCGGCGAGCAGCAGCACCACGAACGCGACCGGCACCGCGGCACCCGGCAGCACCAGCACCGCGATCCAGAGCACCTGCACCAGGGAGATGCCCGCGGCATAGGTCAGGCACGTGCGGCGCGTGGTCTCGTCGGCGCGCGCGGCACGCAGCCACTGGGCGACCATCGCGACGCGCATGATGACGTACCCGACGATGACCAGGCGCAGGTCGTCGTCCTCGAAGACCGGCTGGACGCCCGCGGCCAGCACGAGCACGCCGGCCATCTGCACGAACGTGAGCACCCGGTAGAGCCAGTCGTCGACCGCGAAGGACGTGGCGAACCAGGTGAAGTTCATCCAGGCCCACCAGATGGCGAAGAACACCATCGCGTAGGAGACGAGGCCGTCGACCACGTGGTCCTCGGTGAGCTGGTGGTGCAGCTGCACCGAGGCCACGCTCACGGCGACGACGAACACGAGGTCGAAGAACAGCTCGAGCGTGCTGGCGACGCGCCCGTCCTCGTCCGGGTCGCGCGGCCGCATCGGCAGCAGGCGCAGGCGCGAGGGTGCGGTGCTCGTGCTCATGGGTCCTCCCGACGGTCCCCGGTGGTCCGGACCTGGCCATCCTGCCAGCGTCGGGGTGGGCCCGTCAGCCGCTCAGCGGTGGGGTGGGGCGTCGGGCAGGGGCGAGCGTCGGACGTCACCCTCCACGCGGTCGGGACCCCTGGCGGGCGGTCGTAGGATAGGTGCATGGAGCAGGGCATCCCCGACAAGTTCGCCAGTCTCGGTCTCACGTACGACGACGTCCTGCTGCTGCCGGGCGAGACCGACGTCGTGCCCAGCGAGGTCGACACCACCGCACGCCTCACGCGCGACCTGACGCTGCGCATCCCGCTGCTGTCGAGCGCGATGGACACCGTCACGGAGTCGCGCATGGCCATCGCCATGGCCCGCGAGGGCGGCATCGGCATCCTGCACCGCAACCTCTCGATCGAGGACCAGAGCTACCAGGTCGACCTGGTGAAGCGCACCCAGACCGGCATCATCCCCAACCCGGTCACCATCGGCCCGAAGGCCACCCTCGAGGAGCTCGACGGGCTCTGCGGCGAGTACCGCGTCTCCGGCCTGCCCGTCGTCGACCCCGACGACCGGCTCATCGGCATCATCACCAACCGCGACCTGCGCTTCACGCCCGTCGCGGAGTGGGCCAGCACGCTCGTCGGCGACGTCATGACGCCCATGCCGCTCGTCACCGGCCCGGTCGGCATCAGCCGCGAGGACGCCTCCGCCCTGCTGCGCCAGCACAAGCGCGAGCGGCTCCCGATCGTCGACGACGAGGGACGCCTCGCCGGGCTCATCACCGTCAAGGACTTCGTGAAGTCCGAGCAGTTCCCGCTCGCCAGCAAGGACGGCGAGGGCCGCCTGCTCGTCGGCGCCGCCGTCGGCTTCTTCGGCGACTCGTGGGACCGCGCCAACGCCCTCCGTGAGGCCGGTGTCGACGTGCTCGTCGTCGACACCGCCCACGGGCACGCACGCCTCCTGCTCGACATGATCCGCCGCATCAAGGCCGACAAGAACTTCGCCGACATCCAGGTCGTCGGCGGCAACGTCGCCACGCGCGCCGGGTCGCAGGCGCTCGTCGACGCCGGTGTCGACGCGGTCAAGGTCGGCGTCGGACCGGGCTCCATCTGCACCACCCGCGTCGTCGCCGGCGTCGGCGTCCCGCAGGTCTCCGCCGTCTACGAGGCCTCGCTCGCCGCGAAGCCCGCCGGCATCCCCGTCATCGCCGACGGCGGCCTGCAGTACTCCGGCGACATCGCCAAGGCCCTCGTGGCCGGTGCCGACACCGTCATGGTCGGCTCGCTGCTCGCCGGCTGCGAGGAGAGCCCCGGCGACCTCATCTTCATGAACGGCAAGCAGTACAAGACCTACCGGGGCATGGGCTCGATCGGCGCCATGGCCTCGCGCGGCAAGAAGTCCTACTCCAAGGACCGCTACTTCCAGGCCGACGTCGTCAGCGACGACAAGATCGTCCCCGAGGGCATCGAGGGCCAGGTGGCCTACCGCGGCCCGCTCGGTGCCGTCGCGCACCAGCTCGTCGGCGGCCTGCACCAGTCGATGTTCTACGTCGGCTCGCGCACGATCCCCGAGCTGCAGGAGCTCGGCCGCTTCGTGCGGATCACGTCGGCGGGCCTGAAGGAGAGCCACCCGCACGACATCCAGATGACGGTCGAGGCGCCCAACTACGCCGGACGCTGAGCGCGTCCGAGACGGGTTGGTCCGGGGCGCGCCGGTGCTGGGTGAGCGCTGGGGCGTCACCGATGCCGAGACGCGCCTCGCCTTCGGCTGCGACGCCGTGCTGCCAGCGGCACCGATGCAGGCGTGGAGGGGGGTCACCGTCGACGCCCCGCTCGACGTCGTCTGGGCCTGGGTGCGTCAGCTGAGGCTCGCGCCCTACTCCTACGACTGGGTCGACAACCTCGGCCGGCGCTCGCCCCGCGTCCGATCCGAGGTGCCCGAACCGGTCGCCGGTGACCACTTCATGCACGCCATGGGCCGCGACGTCGGCACCGTCGTCGCCGTCGAGCCGGGTCGAGAGCTGACCGCGCGGATCGGCCCGTCGCTCATGAGCTACCGCGTCGAGCCGCTGCCCGACGGGCGCACCCGCCTGCTCCTCAAGCTCGTCTCGCGCGGCGCGCGGCCCCTCACCGACCTGCTGTGCCTCGGCGACCTGCCGATGGCCCGTCGCCAGCTCCTCACCCTGCGCGACCTCGCCGAGGCCGAGGCGCGCACGGGCTGAGGGCCTGCGACGAGACCTACTCCGGGCGGTCGAACACGTGGCGCGTGAGGGCCTGCACGTCGCGGTCGAGGTGGTCGAGCCGCTGGTCGACACGCCGGAACTCGGTGCCCATCTCGGTGCGCAGACCGTCGATCTCGACGCGGACGGTGCCGATCTCGCCGCGCAGCTCGTGCCGCACCGCCGTCAGCCCCGCCTGCAGCGTGCGGTGGAAGGAGGTCATGACGAGGCCCAGGACGGCGACGGTCGTGGTCAGGAACCCGATGATCAGCGTCCAGCTCTGCGCGTCGGTCATGGTCGGCACCCCTCCATCGTCGGCGACGTCAGCGATCCTGCCAAGGGCCACCGACGTCGGTCCAGGCGCGCGTCCACGGCCGGGCGGGTCGTGGCGGTCGCCGACGGCACTAGGGTGGACCCATGCCTGAGCTCGACATCGGTGCCGCCAAGCGCGGTCGGCGCGCGTACTCCTTCGACGACATCGCGATCGTGCCCAGCCGGCGCACGCGCGACCCCGAGGAGGTCTCCACCGCCTGGCAGATCGACGCCTACCGCTTCGACCTGCCCGTCATCGCCGCCCCGATGGACAGCGTGATGAGCCCGGAGACGGTGATCGCGCTCGGTCGCCACGGAGGCCTCGGCGTCCTCGACCTCGAGGGCCTCTGGACCCGCTACGAGGACCCGACGCCGCTGCTCGCGGAGATCGCGTCGCTCGATCCCGTCGCCGCGACGGCACGCCTGCAGGACATCTACGCCGAGCCGATCAAGCCGGCGCTGATCAAGGACCGGCTCGCCGAGATCCGCGAGGCCGGCGTCACGGTGGCCGCCGCGCTCTCGCCCCAGCGCACCAAGCAGTTCGCCGACGTCGTGGTCGACGCGGGCGTCGACCTGTTCGTCATCCGTGGCACGACCGTCTCGGCCGAGCACGTGTCGAGCCAGACCGAGCCGCTGAACCTCAAGCAGTTCATCTACGAGCTCGACGTCCCGGTCGTGGTCGGCGGCTGCGCCACCTACCAGGCCGCGTTGCACCTCATGCGTACCGGCGCGGCGGGCGTCCTGGTCGGCTTCGGCGGCGGCGCGGCGCACACCACCCGCTCCGTGCTGGGCCTGGCCGTCCCCATGGCGTCCGCCGTGGCCGACGTGGCCGCCGCGCGTCGCGACTACCTCGACGAGTCGGGCGGCCGCTACGTCCACGTCATCGCCGACGGCTCGATCGGGCGCAGCGGCGACATCGCCAAGGCGATCGCCTGCGGTGCCGACGCCGTCATGATCGGCTCGCCGTTCGCGCGGGCCACCGAGGCGCCCGGTCGCGGGTTCCACTGGGGTGCCGAGGCCTGGCACCACGAGCTGCCGCGTGGCAAGCGGGTCGAGATCGGCACGGTCGGCTCGCTCGAGTCGGTGCTGTTCGGTCCGTCGTCGGTCCCCGACGGCACGATGAACCTCATCGGCGCCCTGCGTCGCGCCATGGCCACCACGGGCTACACCGAGCTCAAGGAGTTCCAGCGCGTCGAGGTGGTCGTCGCCTGATGGCGACCAGCCCCCCGGACGGCGCCTGGCCGGTCGCCGAGCCGCCCCCGGACCGCCAACCGCCGACCGCTGCGCGGATCGTCGAGGTCGTGGTCGCCGGGGTGCTGTGGGTCGGTCTCGCGCTCGGCTCGTTGGCGGTCGGTGCGCTGGCGCCGCTCACCGCGATGGCGTCCGACGGCTGCGGCGGTTCCTCCGACGACGGGGCCCTCATCTGCCGTCCGGAGGGCTCGCTGCTGTTCTTCGGAGGCCTGGCGCTGCTCTGGGTCCTGCTGCTCGTGGCGGTGCTGTTCAGCGCCTTCCGGATCGTGCGCGCCGCGACGACCGGACGGTCCGTCTGGCCGTGGCCGTTCGTCGGTCTCGGCATCGCGTTGCTCGGCCTCGCCCTGATGATCCTGGACCTGGCGATCATCACCCGCTGACGGCTCGGGAGGGGTTCGGGCCAGATCACATCGGAATCCGTTGCCGCGAGGAACGGTCCGGGGTCTAGCATGGTGAGGCTGTCCTCACCTGGACGCCCGCACCGAAGGAACCCCCATGCGCCGCACCGTCATCGCCACCGGCCTCGCCGCCACGTCGCTCGTCCTCCTGGCCGCCTGTGCCGAGAAGCCGTCGGAGGCCGACGGCACAGTCTCCGTGAAGGCCGCCGACTCCTCCTGCAAGGTCTCGGCGACGCAGCTCAAGGCCGGCCCCACCACGTTCGCCGTGACCAACGCGGGCTCCAAGGTCACCGAGTTCTACGTGTACGCCGAGGGCGACCGGATCATGGGCGAGGTCGAGAACATCGGTCCGGGCCTGTCGCGCGACCTCGTCGTCGACCTGCCGAAGGGTGACTACCAGGGCGCGTGCAAGCCCGGGATGGTCGGCGACGGCATCCGCCAGGACCTCACGGTCTCCGGCAAGGCCGCCAAGGAGCTGTCGGACTCCGCCGAGCTCAAGGCCGCTGCCGCCAGCTACCAGCGCTACGTCGAGAGCCAGACCGGTGCGCTCATCGACAAGACCACCGAGTTCGTCGACGCGGTCAAGGCCGGCAAGGTCGACGAGGCGAAGGCGCTCTTCCCGCGGGCGCGCACCTACTGGGAGCGCATCGAGCCGGTCGCGGAGATCTTCGGCGACCTCGACCCGATCACCGACGGCCGCGAGCCCGACGCCAAGGCCGAGGGACGCGACTTCACGGGCTGGCACCGCATCGAGAAGCAGCTGTGGGTCGCGGGCAACACCGACGGCATGGACCCCTACGCCGACCAGCTGCTCGCCAACGTCACCAAGGTGGTCCAGGAGAGCAAGGACAAGCCGCTCACGGCGCTCCAGCTCGCCCAGGGCTCGAAGGGTCTGCTCGACGAGGTCGCCACGGGCAAGATCACCGGCGAGGAGGACGAGTTCAGCCACACCGACCTCTGGGACTTCAAGGCCAACATCGAGGGCTCGCAGGCCGCGATCGCGTCCCTGCGTCCGGTGCTCGAGAAGGCCGACCCCGACCTCGTGACCCTCATCGACCAGCGGTTCAAGGCCCTCGACACCGAGCTCGACCAGTACCAGGACGCCGACACCGGTGAGTGGGCCGGCTACGACACGCTCAGCAAGGAGCAGGTCAAGCGGCTCTCGGACTCCGTGGCAGCGCTCAGCGAGCCGATCAGCAAGGTGGCGGCCGTGGTCGCGGCCTCGGCGTGAGCGAGCGCTCGCCCCTCTCGCGTCGCGCCCTGCTCGGTGCGGCCGGTGCCGGCGCCGTGGCTGCGAGCGTCGCCGGCGGCTACGCGGTCGGCGCGACGCGCGACGAACCCGTCCGCCCCGACCCCGAGGCGGTCCCGGTCGCGTTCGAGGGTCGGCACCAGGCGGGCATCCTCACTCCGGCGCAGGACCGGCTGCACTTCGTCGTGCTGGACGTGACGACCGAGAGCCGTGACGAGCTCGTCGGCCTCCTGAAGGAGTGGACGCAGGCGGCGCGCAAGCTCACGCAGGGCAACGAGGTGGGCGTCTACGGTGCGGTCGCGGGCGCCCCGGAGGCGCCACCGGAGGACACCGGCGAGGCCCTCGGCCTGCCCGCGTCGGGCCTGACGCTGACCATCGGCTTCGGGCCGAGCCTGTTCGAGCGTGACGGTCGCCCCCGGTTCGGGCTCGGCGACGCGCGGCCCACCGACCTCGCCGACCTGCCGCTGTTCTCCGGCGACCGTCTCGAGCCGTCGCTGACGGGCGGCGACGTCGCGATCCAGGCGTGCGCGAACGACCCCCAGGTGGCCGTGCACGCGATCCGCAACCTCGTCCGCATCGCCTTCGGGCGTGCGTCGGTGCGCTACTCCCAGCTCGGCTTCGGTCGCACGTCGTCGACCTCGGCGTCCCAGGCCACGGCGCGCAACCTGTTCGGCTTCAAGGACGGCACCGCGAACGTGAAGTCCGAGGACCGCGACGTGGACGACGTGGTGTGGGTCCAGGAGGGTGACGGTCCCGACTGGATGGTCGGCGGCTCCTACCTGGTCGCGCGCCGCATCGACATGCGCATCGAGACGTGGGACCGCGAGCCGCTCGCCGGGCAGGAGGCGATCATCGGCCGGGCCAAGGGCTCGGGCGGCCCGCTGTCCGGCGGCGACGAGCACGCGGCGATCGACCTCGGCAAGCGTGGCTCGGACGGCCAGCCGCTCATCCCCGTCACGTCGCACGTCGCCAAGGCGCACCCCGACAACAACGGCGGCGCCCGGATCCTGCGGCGCGGCTACAACTTCGTCAACGGCACGGACGGTCTCGGTCAGCTGGCGGCCGGTCTGTTCTTCATCAGCTACCAGCGTTCGCCGGAGCAGTTCGTGCGGATCCAGCGCAACCTGGCCGGGCCGACCAACGACGCTCTCAACGAGTACCTCGTGCACCGCAGCTCCGGCTTGTTCGCCTGCCCGCCCGGCGTCGGGCCGCGCGGCTTCTGGGGCGAGACGCTGTTCGGCTGACCGGCGGCGGCGACGTCCGTCCGGCGGACCGTGCGGATGTGACACAAGCCCTGTCGCATTCGACATACCGGCGGTATCCTGGAAGGCATGTCACTCGTCGACGTGGTCCCCGCCTCCCGTGTCCAGAGCCTGACGGCGCTGATCCGCAGCACCAGCGGCGAGACCCGCACGACCACCACCCCGCTCACGGGCGAGCCCGTCGCGCAGATCCCCGTGTCGTCGATCGACGACGTCGAGGCCGCCTTCGACGCCGCCCGCGCCGCCCAGCAGCGCTGGGCGCAGACCCCGCTGGAGGCACGGTCCGCCGCGCTGCTGCGTCTGCACGACCTCGTGCTCGCGCACCAGGACGAGCTGCTCGACCTCATCCAGCTCGAGTCGGGCAAGGCGCGGGCCCACGCCTTCGACGAGGTCGCCCACCTGGCGCTGACCGCCCGCTTCTACGCGCGTCGTCTGAAGAGCCAGCTGAGTCCCACGCGACGCAACGGCGCCCTGCCGGGGCTCACGCGGGTCGAGGTGAACCAGGTGCCCAAGGGCGTCGTCGGCATCATCAGCCCCTGGAACTACCCGCTGACTATGGCGATCTCCGACGGGCTGCCCGCCGTCGCGGCCGGCAACGCGGTGGTGCACAAGCCCGACAGCCAGAGCCCGCTCATCGCGCTCGCCGGCGTCGAGTTGCTGCGTCGGGCCGGGATCCCCACCGACGTCTGGCAGGTCGTCAGCGGTGCGGGCTCGGTCGTCGGCTCGGCGATCATCGAGCGCGCCGACTACATCTGCTTCACCGGCTCGACGGCGACCGGCTCCCTGGTCGCGAAGCAGGCGGCCGAGCGGCTCGTCAGCTGCTCGCTCGAGCTCGGCGGCAAGAACCCGATGATCGTGCTGCCCGGCGCCGACGTCGAGCGCGCCGCGGCCGGTGCGGTCACCGCCTGCTTCTCCTCGGCCGGTCAGCTCTGCGTGTCGATCGAGCGCGTCTACGTGCCCGAGGCGCTGTACGACGGCTTCCGCGACGCCTTCGTGCGTCGGGTGCAGGCCCTGAGCCTCGGCGCATCCCTCGACTGGGACGCCGACATGGGCTCGCTGATCTCCCAGAGCCAGGTCGAGACCGTCGCCAAGCACGTCGACGACGCGGTCGCGAACGGCGCCACCGTGCTCACCGGCGGTCGGGCCCGACCCGACCTCGGTCCGTACTTCTTCGAGCCGACGGTGCTCGAGGGGGTCACCGAGGCGGCCGAGTGCTTCGCCGAGGAGACGTTCGGCCCGCTCGTCTCGCTCTACCCGTACCGCACGGTCGACGAGGCCGTCGCGCTCGCCAACGCCGGCGAGTACGGCCTCAACGCCAGCATCTTCGGACCGGTCCGCGAGGCCCGTCGCATCGCCCCGGCCATCAAGGCCGGCACCGTGAACATCAACGAGGGCTTCGCCGCCACGTTCGGCAGCATCGACGCCCCGATGGGCGGCATGCGCACGTCGGGCGTCGGCCGTCGTCAGGGCGCCGAGGGCATCCTGCGCTACACCGAGCCGCAGGCCGTGGCGGTCCAGCGGGCCGTGCCGATGGGCGGACCGGCGTTCGTCCCCGCGCGCCGCTACGCCCAGGCCCTCACCCTCGGGCTGAAGGTGCTGCGTCGCACCCCGCGCGCCTGACGCCACCGCACCGGGACGCCCCGCGTCCCCACACCCCGCAGCACACAGCACCACCCACCCCGCAGCAGCACCACGAGAGGTTCCCATGGGTTTCGACCACGACGTCATCGTCATCGGCTCCGGATTCGGCGGCAGCGTGTCCGCGCTGCGGCTGACCGAGAAGGGCTACAAGGTCGCCGTGCTGGAGGCGGGCAAGCGCTTCCGCGACGAGGACTTCGCCAAGACGTCGTGGCGGCTGCGCAAGTTCCTGTGGCTGCCCCAGCTGGGCTGCTACGGCATCCAGCGCATCGACAAGCTCAAGGACGTGCTCATCCTCTCCGGGGCGGGCGTCGGGGGCGGGTCGCTCGTGTACGCCAACACGCTGTACGAGCCGCTCGACCCGTTCTACAAGGATCCCGCCTGGGGCCACATCGCCGACTGGAAGAGCGAGCTGGCGCCGTACTACGACCAGGCCAAGCGCATGCTGGGCGTCGCGACCTACCCGTTCGAGACCCCGGCCGACCGGGTGATCAAGAAGGTCGCGCAGGACATGGGCGTCGAGGGCACGTTCCACCACACGCCCGTCGGCGTCCTCTTCGGTGACGAGCCGGGCCAGAAGATCGCCGACCCCTACTTCGGCGGCGCCGGCCCCGACCGCAACGCCTGCACCAACTGCGGCGAGTGCATGACGGGCTGTCGACACAACGCGAAGAACACGCTCGTCAAGAACTACCTCTACCTCGCCGAGCAGAACGGCGCCGAGATCCACCCGATGACGACGGCGGTGTCGGTGACACCGCTGCCGGACGGCGGCTACGCGGTCGAGACGCGCCGCACCAACAAGCGCTTCCGCAAGCACCGCGTGATGACCGCCGAGCAGGTGATCTTCTCGGCCAGCACGATGGGCACGCAGAAGCTGCTGCACCGCATGAAGGACCAGGGTGTCCTGCCGAACGTCTCGGACCGGCTCGGTCTGCTGACGCGCACGAACTCCGAGGCCCTGCTCGGCTCGATCGCCGACGGCAAGGACGTCGACTACTCCGAGGGCGTGGCCATCACGTCGTCGTTCCACCCCGATGAGTTCACGCACATCGAGCCGTGCCGCTACGGGCGGGGCTCCAACGCGATGTCGCTGATGCAGACCGTCCTCACCGACGGAAGCCTGCCGACGGCGCGCTGGAAGACGTGGCTCAAGGAGATGTGGCGGCAGAAGCGCAACATGTTCAAGCTCTACGACCTGCGGCACTGGTCGGAGCGCACGGTCATCGCGCTGGTCATGCAGACCCACGACAACTCGATCACGACGTTCACGAAGCGCAACGTGCTCGGCAGGAAGGTGCTGACGTCGCGTCAGGGCCACGGTGCGCCGAACCCGGCGTTCATCGAGCCGGGTCACGTGGCCGTGCAGCGGATGGCCGAGCACATGGGCGGCACCCCGGGCGGCACGATCGGCGAGCCCTTCAACGTGCCGCTCACGGCGCACTTCATGGGTGGCGCGTGCATCGGCGACTCGCCGGAGACCGGCGTGATCGACCCCTACCACCGTCTCTACGGGCACGAGGGGCTGCACGTGATCGACGGCTCGTCGATCAGCGCCAACCTCGGCGTCAACCCCTCGCTGACCATCACGGCCCAGGCCGAGCGCGCGATGGCCTACTGGCCGAACCGCGGCGAGGCGGACCCACGGCCCGCGGTAGGGGAGGGCTTCCGCTCGCTCGAGCCGATCGCCCCGAAGAACCCCGTGGTCCCCGAGGACGCCCCCGCGGCCCTGCGCCTGCCCATCGTCGGCGTCAGCTGACCTCCGCCTGGCGCTGCTGATTCCCATCACGTGATGGGAATCAGCAGCTCACCACGGTTCTTCGTCGCTCCCCGGCGGATGCATCCGCAGGGGAGCGAGGGATTCCCATGACCTGATGGGAATCAGTCGATGGGCGAGGACTCAGGCCGGGGACCGTCGGCCCGCCGCGGGACGGCGGTCTCGGTCTCCTCGGACCGGCCGCGGAGCACGGTGCTGCCCTCGCGACGCCAGTGGGCGGCCTCGTCAGCATCGGCGGAGGTGACCGCCTGGAGGTCTGCCAGCACGCCGCCGTCGACGTCCTTGGCCAGCTCGGTCAGGCGAGAGGCGGCGTTGACGGCGTCGCCGATCACGGTGAACTCGTAGCGGGTCTCGTCGCCGACGTAGCCCGCGACCGCGCGCCCCGTGGCGACGCCGATGCCCGCCCGCACCCCGACCAGCTCCGACTCCAGCCGTTCGCCGATGCGCCGGGCGGCGGCCAGCGCCTGACCCGCGTGGTCGTCGAGGTGGCGCGGCGCGCCGAAGACGGCGAGCACCGCGTCGCCCATGAACTTGTTGACCAGACCCCCGTGCGCGTCGACCTCGGCGATGATCACGCCGAAGTAGGCGTTCAGCATGGCCACGACCTCGTCCGGCTCGCGCTCCTCGGCGTACGACGTGGACCCCACGAGGTCGGTGAACAGCACCGACACCTCGCGCGTCTCACCGCCCAGCCGCACGTCGTCCAGCGCCGCCTCGGCGACGTCGCGCCCGACGTGGCGGCCGAACGCGTCGCGCAGCCGCTCCCGCTCCAGCAGGCCCGTCGACATCTGGTTGAACCCCGACTGCAGCATGCCCAGCTCCGAGCCGTCGAACACCTCGATCGTGGTGCCGAACTCGCCGCGCTCGACCCGACGCATCGCCTCGGTGACGCCGGTCATCGGCTGGACGACGGCACGGGAGGTGAGCCACATGACGAAGAAGCCGAAGAACAGCACGACCGTGCCGATGATGAGCGTGACGACGGCCAGCTCGCTGAGGGTGAGCTGGTCGGTGGAGAGCGCGAGGATGCCCACCACGACGAGGCCCACGACGGGTGCGCCGGTGCCGAGCCACCAGAACATCAGCACACGGGTCGCGGCACCCAGCCCGCGCGGACGCTTCATGACGGCGCCGCGGAGGGCGCGCGCGGCGATCGGTCGCATCGCGAACTCGGCGAGCAGGTAGGCGATGGTCGTCACCACGATCGACGCGATACCGACGGTGAGGCCGGTCGAGAGCGCGCGTTCGGGCTGCACGGCGACCGACAGGAGCGTGAAGAGCACCGTGGCCAGCACCCACAGGGCCGCCTGCATGACGGTCAGCGACCGTGCGGCGCGCAGGGCGCGGCGTCGCTCGCGCGACGTCGGCTCGCGGTCCTCCAGCGCCCACCGCTGGGCGCGGACCGTGCGGCGCGTGCCCCACGTCGCGCCCACGAGCACGGCGAGCCCGACGTAGATCGGCACGGCCACCGCGAGGGCCACGCCCATGTCGCGCGTCGGGCGGGGGCTCGGGACCACGAACACCGACAGCGCGACGACGATGCCGGCGCCGATGACGTTCGTGCTGACGAGGAAGAGGGTGAGCAGCAGCTGGATGCGCACCCGCAGCCGGCTGGTGTCCTGCTCGGCCGATCCGAGCAGCACCGAGCCGAACGCGCGGCGGGACCGGGCCGTACGCGCGTCACGAGAGGCCACGTCATTGCCTTCCAGGGCTGGCGGAGGGGACGTCGGGCAGCGTACCGTCAGCATGCTGCGGGCGTGTCCTCCTTCGCTCCAGGTCGTTGGACCGGCTGCGGCGCCCTCCCACCCCCGCGCCGTTCGACCGAGAGGAAGCCATGGCACGCAAGGCAGACCGCGAGACCATCGACGCGCTGACCCGCGTCACCGACTTCGACGCCAAGACCATCGAGAAGCTCGCCGGTGTCGGTCGTCCCGTGAACATCCCCGAGCGCTGGGCCGTGATGATCGAGAACACTCCCGCGGACAAGGCGTACATCATCCTCGAGGGCACGGTGGAGATCCGTCGCCACCAGGAGTCCATCGCCGAGCTGGGTGCCGGCGACGTCATCGGCGAGATGGCGCTCGTCAACGGCAAGCTGCGCAACGCGACCGTCGTGGCGAAGACGCCGGTCAAGGCGCTGCACCTCACCGACTCCGACGTCGCCGAGCTGCTCGAGCACGACCCGAACTTCGCCGAGAAGCTGCAGAAGAAGGCAACCGAGCGGCTCGACTGACCGTCCTGCTCGTGGCTGCCCGGCCCGGCCCCTCCCCGGAGGCGCCGGGCCGTCGCACGTCCGGGCTCAGACCTGCCAGTCGAGGGCGTGCACGACCTGGGTGCCCGGGATCCCCTTGAGGTCGACCTCGCGGCTCTCCAGCACGGGCACGGGCGTGCCGTCGGCCTCGAGCGCCTCGAGGACGGTGTCGCTGACCAGCACCTCGCCGCCGTCTGCCTGCGCGGCGACGCGCGCGGCGTAGGCGACGTTGCGTCCGAAGAGGTCGCCGTCGCGGTGGACCGCCGAGCCGCGGTGCACGCCGATGCGGACGGCCACGCCCGCCAGGCGCGACCCCGGCCGGGCACGGGTGATCCGGCGCTGCACCTCGCCCGCGGCTGCGACAGCGGCGGTCGCCGACGGGAACGCGACCATGAAACCGTCGCCCTGCGTCTTCACGACGTGGCCGCCGTGGCGTCCGACCGCACGGGTGGCGACGGCGTCGTGCTTGGCGAGCAGCCGCACCCAGCCCCCGTCGCCCAGCTCGTGGTTGAGGGCGGTGGAGCCCTCGATGTCGGAGAACAGGATCGCGACGGTGCCGTCGGGCGTGGCCATGCGCGCGAGGTCGGGGCGCTCGACGTCGGCCCAGCGCGCGAGGTCGTCGATCGAGCTGCGCAGCGTGCCGCCGAGACCCTTGTCCTTCAGGCTGATCGCCGTGCCCACGACCGTGCGGACGGCGTCGGCGGGTCGCGGCACGGTGAGCCGGGGTCGGGGCCGCTCGGCCTGCAGCGACCGCTTCAGCTGGGCGATCCGGCGCCGCGCGCCCAGGAGCAGGCCCCAGGTCACCACGAGCAGCACGCCCAGCGCGGCGGCGGTGAGCGAGAGGGCGACCTCGAGACCGGACATCGGCACCAATCTACGGCGAGGACGGGGGAGGGGTGGAGCCGCTGCGGCTTGCTCGGCGTACCGGAACGCACAGGACCCGGCCTGGAGGGAGCTCACGGGCCGGGTCCTGTCATGTGCCACGAGGAGCGGGCACGATGTGGATCTCGCGGGAGGGAGTGTAGCGAGATCCATCCTGTTCAACGACGCTCCTCGGAGGGGGTTACGAGCCGTCTGAAGAAATTTCTCGACCGATACGATGACGCGGTGACCCCAGACCACGACCTCGTCATCGTCGTCGACTACGGCGCCCAGTACGCCCAGCTGATCGCGCGTCGCGTCCGCGAGGCCCGGGTGTACTCCGAGATCGTCCCGCACACGATGCCGGTGGAGCAGATCCTCGCGCGCGAGCCCGCCGCGATCATCCTGTCCGGCGGTCCGTCGTCGGTCTACGAGCCGGGTGCGCCGCAGCTCGACCCGACGATGGTCGAGTCCGACGTGCCGGTGTTCGGCATCTGCTACGGCTTCATGGCCATGGCTGCCGCCCTCGGCGGCGACGTCGCGCGGACGGGGCAGCGCGAGTACGGGCGCACGGCCGTCGAGGTGCTCGACCCCGGCACCCTGCTCCAGGGCCTGCCGGGCAGCCTCACGTCGTGGATGTCGCACGGCGACGAGGTCGTCGGCGCGCCGCAGGGCTTCACGGTGAACGCCCGCTCGCCGCGTGCGACCGTCGCCGCGTTCGAGGACATCGGACGCCGGCTCGCGGGCGTGCAGTGGCACCCGGAGGTGCTGCACTCCGAGCACGGCCAGCAGGTGCTGGAGCGCTTCCTCGTCGAGATCGCGGGCTGCCGCCAGACGTGGACCAGCGTCAACATCGTCGAGGAGCAGGTCGAGAAGATCCGCGCCGAGGTCGGTGACGCCCGTGTCATCTCCGCACTGTCCGGTGGTGTCGACTCCGCGGTGTCGACGGCGCTCGTGCAGCGCGCGGTCGGCGACCGGCTCACCGCGGTGTTCGTCGACCACGGGCTGCTGCGCGAGGGCGAGGCCGAGCAGGTCGAGCGCGACTATGTCGAGGCCACCGGGGTCGACCTGAAGGTCGTCGACGCGCGCGAGCGGTTCCTCGGGCACCTCGACGGCGTGAGCGACCCCGAGACCAAGCGCAAGATCATCGGCCGCGAGTTCATCCGCGTGTTCGAGGAGGCGGAGCGGGAGGTGCTCGCCACCCCCGGGCCTCCGGTCAAGTTCCTCGTGCAGGGCACGCTCTACCCCGACGTCGTCGAGTCCGGCGGCGGCGAGGGCGCGGCCAACATCAAGAGCCACCACAACGTCGGCGGGCTCCCCGAGGACCTGGAGTTCTCGCTGGTGGAGCCGCTGCGCACGTTGTTCAAGGACGAGGTGCGCGAGGTGGGCCGCCAGCTCGGCATCCCCGAGGCGATCGTCGGCCGCCATCCCTTCCCCGGTCCGGGTCTCGCCATCCGCATCGTCGGCGCGGTCGACGCCGAGCGCCTCGCGATCCTGCGTCGCGCCGACGCGATCGTGCGCGAGGAGACGACGGCCGCCGGCCTCGACGGCGACATCTGGCAGTTCCCGGTGGTGCTGCTCGCCGACGTCCGCTCCGTGGGCGTCCAGGGCGACGGTCGCACCTACGGCCACCCCATCGTGCTGCGGCCGGTGTCGAGCGAGGACGCGATGACCGCCGACTGGAGCCGCCTGCCCTACGAGCTGCTCGAGCGCATTTCCACCCGCATCACCAACGAGGTCGAGGACGTCAACCGCGTCGTCCTCGACATCACCAGCAAGCCCCCGGGCACCATCGAGTGGGAGTAGTCCTCACGTCCCGCGACGGGGAGGGATGAGGGCTCAGGCCTGGTAGACGTCGGGCACGCCGTCGCCGTCGTCGTCGCGGGTCTCGCGCTCGTGCAGGCGACGGTAGGTGCGGTTGCGTGAACGCAGCACCACCACCGCCAGCAGCGCCGACGTGAGGGAGCCGAGCAGCACGCCCACCTTCACGTGCTCGTCGGCCTCGCTGCCCGGCCCGAACGCCAGCTCGCCGACCAGCAGCGCGACGGTGAACCCGATGCCGGCGAGCAGGCCCACGCCGAGCAGGTCGGTCCACGTCAGGTCGTCGTCGAGCTCGGCGCGGGTGAACCGCGCCATGAGCCAGGTCGCGGCGAGGACGCCGAGCGGCTTGCCGACCACCAGCCCGGCGACGATGCCCAGGGTGACCGGGTCGCGCAGGGCCTGCACGAAGCCCGACGCCCCCTCGACCGCCACACCGGCGGAGAAGAACGCGAACACCGGCACCGCGAACAGCGACGACACCGGGCGCACGACGTGCTCGAGGTGCTCGGCCAGGCCGGGCCCGGTCTCGCCGTCGCGGCGCAGCACCGGCACGGTGAACCCCAGCAGCACGCCCGCGACCGTCGCGTGGACGCCCGACTCGTGCACCAGCACCCAGGCGACGACGGCCAGCGGGACGAGCAGCCAGGGTGAGCGGACGCGACGCTGGACGAGCAGCCCGAACAGGCCGATCGGCACGAGGGCGGCCAGCAGCCAGAGCACGTCGAGCTCGGCGGTGTAGAAGAGCGCGATGATCGTGATGGCCAGCAGGTCGTCGACGATGGCCAACGTCAGCAGGAACAGCCGCAGCGCGGTCGGCAGGAACGACCCGACCACCGCCAGCACGGCGACGGCGAAGGCGATGTCGGTGGCCGACGGGATCGCCCAGCCGACCAGGCGTCCCTCGGGGTGCAGGCCGTTGACGAGCAGGTAGAGGCCGGCGGGGACGGCCATGCCGCCGACCGCCGCGACGATCGGCACCGCGGCACGCGAGGGGTCGCGCAGGTCGCCGGCCACGAACTCGCGCTTGAGCTCCAGGCCGACGACGAAGAAGAAGATCGCGAGCAGGCCGTCGGCGGCCCAGGTGCCGAGGGACAGGTCGAGGTGCAGCGCCGACGGTCCCACGACGGTGTCGCGCAGCCGCGCGTAGGCGTCGGTCGTGTTGGCGGCGACGAGCGCGACGAGGGCGGCGACGACGAGGAGCGCACCGCCGAACGTCTCGGCGCGGACCAGCTCGCCGATGCGCTGGGCTTCGGGCCAGGAGCCGCGGCCGAACAGGCGGGGACGGGTGGTGTTCACAGGGAATCGCTCTCCAGGGGTCGACGACAGGACGCCGACCAGACTTCCCGGCACACCGGGGTCCATCCTACCGTCGGATCGCGCGGGGTCGGTCGGCGCGGCTAGCCTGCGGGGATGTCCGACGTCGCGCTCGCCGCACCCAACGAGGCCGCCGCCGATGCCGGCGCGGAGGTGGCCCGCGCGGGCGGCAACGCCGTCGACGCGGCACTCGCCGCCGCCCTGGTGACCATGGTCAACGAGGTCGGCCTGGTCTCGCTCAGCTCGGGCGGGTTCGTCACCGTCCAGCCCCCGGACGGCTCGAGCCCCGTCACCGTCGACGGCTGGATGGACATGCCGGGCCGGGGAGCGGATGCCGCGCGCGGCTCGGGCACGTGGGACGTGACGACCGAGTACGGCGGTGGGGTCACCGTCACGATCGGGGCCGGGTCGGTCGCGACCCACGGTGCGGTGGCGGCGTTCGAGGAGACGCACCGACGCTGGGGGAGCGTCCCGTGGCGTGAGGTCGTGGCCCCGGCGGTCGACGTCGCCCGCGGAGGGTTCCGGCTGGGCTCGGCGTCGCGCTACTACCTCGACTACGTGCACGACGACATCTACGGCTGGGACCAGCAGAGCCGGGCGGCCGTGCACGACGTCGACGGCACGGTGACGCGCGGGCTCGTGGTGGTCGCCGACCTGGCGGCCTCGCTCGAGCTGATCGCCGAGGAGGGCGCGACGGCGCTGCACGCCGGGGAGCTCGGACACCTCATCAGCGACGACGTCGTCGCGCGCGGCGGTCTGCTGACCCGCGCTGACCTCGAGGCGTACCAGCCGGTGGTCCGGCCGGCGCTGCGCGTCGAGCTCGGCGACTGGACGCTCGGCACCAACCCGACGCCGGCCATCGGTGGGGTGTGCGTCGCGGCCATGCTGCGCCTGCTCGACGGCGTCCCCTTCGATGTGGTGGACGGCCGGTGGTCGACCCACGACGTCGACCGCCTGGTCGAGGTGCAGCGCACCGTCCTCGGGCACCGGCTCGACGTGCTCGACCACAGTGACGACCTCGTCGCCGACGCCCTCGCGTACCTGGCCTCGGTCGACGACACGGTGCGCTCGTCGGGCTCCACCGCCCACGTGTCGGCCACCGACGGCGACGGCGGCGCGTGCGCCGTCACCGTGTCCTCGGGCTACGGCTCGGGCATGGTGGCCCGCGGCACCGGCATCTGGCTGAACAACTGCCTCGGCGAGCAGGAGCTGAACCCGCGGGGGCTGCACGGCCTGCCGGCGGGCACCCGGCTGCTGTCGAACATGGCACCGACCGTGGCCCACCACCGCGACGGCGCGGCGCTGGCGATCGGCTCGCCCGGGGCCGACCGCATCTCGACGGCCGTCGCGCAGGTCGTGGCGGGCTTCGTCAACGGCGGCCTGACCCTGCAGGGAGCCGTCGACCACCCGCGCGTGCACGTGCACCGGGCCGGACGCCCCGACGAGGTGGTGAAGGTCGAGGACCCGGCGGACCTCACGATGTACTACGGCGGCGCCGCCGACCCGAGGCGCGACGGGGCGGTGCGTCTGGTGCGCAGCGCGTGACATCGTCGCTGTCACGGTCCTACGCTGCGGGCATGAACCTCGTCGGCCTCGCCACCCTGCCGCTGCGCGTGACCATCTCGGCCACCCGCACGACCCTGGCGCTGGGCCAGCTGGCGTCGCCGGACGGCCCGATCCTGCGCGAGGGCGGGTACGGGAGCCGGATCGCCGTGCTGATCGGCGAGGACGGGCTGCTGGAGCAGCTGGGTCGCCTGCTCGCCGACGACCGCGGCATCGTCGCGCTCGGCAACCTGGTCGCCGACATCACGGCAGAGGACCGGCCCGTGGGCAAGGCGCTGCAGCGCGACGGCCTCGTCGACCGGATGGCGTCGGAGGACGGCCCGTTCGTGCGACTCCTGGAGGCCGGCGGTCCACTCGACCGCGCCCTCGCCGAGGACGGCCCGCTCTACCGCTTCCTGGCGCCCGGCGGCTCGCTCGACCGGCTGCTCGCGCCCGACGGCCCCCTGGAGCGGCTCACTGCACCGGACGGCCCGATCGAGCGCATGCTGGCACCCGATGGTCCGCTCGACCGGCTCCTGGAGCAGGACGGGACGCTCGAGAACGTGCTGCGACCCGGTGGCCTGCTGGAGCAGCTGCTGGAGGAGGAGGGCGTCCTCGAGAACCTGCTGCGTCCGGGCGGGACGCTGGAGCAGCTGGTCGCGCTCGGGTCGACGATCGACGCGATCGTCCCGCGCCTGGAGGCGCTCGGCAACGCGATCCCGAGCCTCAACCAGGCGGTGTCGGTGCTCAGCGGCGCCGTCGAGCCGCTCGGCACGCTCGCCCAGCGGCTGCCCGGCGGCCGCCGTCGGGTGCTGTCGTCCGGTCCGTCGGGGTCGACCCCCACGAACGAGCTGTACGGCGAGTGAGCGCCCCCGCACGGTCCGACGTCGTCGGCCGCTGGCTCCCCGAGAACGGCCCCGACCGGGCGTTCGTCGAGCTGCGCAACAACGGCGACCTCGCCGGGCACGACGGGTGCAACCGGTTCGGCGGCGAGCACTGGTCGCTCGAGGGCGACGTCGTCACCACGTCGGGCACCCGCGTCTCGACCCTCATGGCCTGCGACGGCGTCGACACCTGGCTGGGCCGGGCGGTGTCGTTCCGCTGGGACGACGGCACGCTGAGGGCGACCGGACCCGACGGCGACGAGCTCGGTCTGCTGCTCACCGACCCGGACGCGACGCCCCGTGGGTGAGCGAGCGGTCGTCGTCGCAGGGATGGTCCTCTTGGCGGTGCTCGCGGCGTGCAGCGGCCCGTCTCCCGAGCCCGGCCCGACGCCGTCGTCATCTCCATCACCATCGCCGAGCGTCACGCCAGCCGTCGCGTCCGACTTCGCCGGCCGGTGGGGCGAGCCCGGGCACGAGGGCGTCCACGTGGAGATCGTGGTCGACGGTCGCCTCGCCGGCTACGACGGGTGCAACGGATTCGGGAGTCTGTCCTGGTCGATGGTCGACGGACGTGCCGTGCCGGCCAGGACGGCACACGGGCTCAGAGCATGTGGGAGCGTCGATCAGTGGCTGACCCCTGCGACGTCGTACGGCCTCGTGTCGGGACGGCTCGTGGTGTTCGACGGCGCAGGCCGAGAGCTCGGTTCCCTGGGGCGGTCCGGGAGCTGCGGCGACACCTGCGCGACCCCGGCGAGCTGACTCCCGGACCGGGCTAGTCCCTCGTGCGTTCGGCTTGCCGACGTCGAGGTCCGTGCGAGGCTCGACGCATGGACATCGTCATCATCGGAGGCGGTCTCGCGGCCGCGAAGGCTGCAGCGGCGCTGCGCGAGAACGGTCACGACGGCGGGCTGACGATCATCGGCGACGAGGACCGCCTGCCGTACGAGCGTCCGCCCCTCTCGAAGGACGTGCTGCTCGGCGAGGGCACGCTCGACGACGCCGTCGTGCAGCCTCAGGAGTGGTACGCCGAGCACGACGTGCGTCTCGTCACCGGCACCGAGGCCGAGCGGCTCGACGTGGAGGGTCACCGCGTGCACCTGGCGGACGGCCAGGTCGTGCCGTTCGACAAGGCCGTCATCGCGACCGGCGCGCGTCCCGCCGTCCCCGACGCCATCGCGGGTGGTGCCGACGCCTTCTTCCTGCGGAACGCGGCCGACGTGGAGCGGCTGTCGACGGCGTTCGCCGACGCGTCGTCGGTCGTCGTCGTGGGTGGCGGCTGGATCGGGCTCGAGGTGGCGGCCGCGGCGCGCCACCACGACCTCGAGACGACGGTGGTGCTGCGCGACGACGTGCCGCTGGAGAAGGTCATGGGCGAGCGGATCGGCGGCTACTTCGCGTCGCTGCACACGTCGCACGGCGTGACGCTGCGGGCGGGCGAACGGGTCGACGCGGTGACCGCACGCACGGTGAAGCTGGGCGGCGGCGAGGTGCTTGAGGCCGACGTCGTGGTGCTGGCGGTGGGTGCGACGCCCAACGTCGAGCTCGCGCAGGAGGCGGGACTGCTCGTCGACGACGGCATCGTCACCGACGAGCACTTCGCCACCAGCCACCCCGACGTGTACGCCATCGGCGACGTGTCGGCCACGCTGCACCTCGGTCGCGGCCACGCCGTGCGGGTCGAGCACTGGGACGACGCCGTGCGCCAGGGCGAGGCCGTCGCGCAGGTGCTGCTCGGCCAGGACGTCACCTACGACT
The DNA here is from genome assembly GCF_001628525.1 of Aeromicrobium sp. REDSEA-S38_B2. Taxonomy (NCBI): domain Bacteria; kingdom Bacillati; phylum Actinomycetota; class Actinomycetes; order Propionibacteriales; family Nocardioidaceae; genus Aeromicrobium; species Aeromicrobium sp. REDSEA-S38_B2. The sequence goes on from NZ_LUNH01000045.1 coordinate 41,820, forward strand.
GGGAGCCGTACTTCTTCACCGACCAGTACGACCTCGGCATGGAGTACGTCGGCCACGGGTCCGGCGACGACGACGTGGTCGTGCGCGGCGAGCTCGACGACGGCAGCGGCGAGGGCGAGTTCATCGTCTTCTGGTTGCACGACGGCGTCGTGTCCGCCGCCATGAACGTCAACATCTGGGACGTCCAGGACGACCTGCGCGCCCTCGTGGGCCGCGAGGTCGACCCCGAGCGCCTCGCCGACCCCTCCGTCGAGCTCTCCGCCCTCGCCTGACCTGGGAATCTCTCCCTCGGGTCAGACCTCGGCGACGTGCACGACGGCGTCGCCGCTGTTGACCACGGGGGCCTCGGTGCGGCCGATGACGACGCCGGACCGCTCGGCGTGGACGAGGCGGACGCGCTTGCCGAAGGAGTCGAACAGGCCGCCGAGGCGCTGGCCCTCGCTGACGTGCTCGCCGAGCGCGACCTCCAGGTGCAGCATGCCGGTGCCGCGGGCCCGGACCCAGCTGCTCTTGAACGACGGCTGGCTGGGGGTGGGCGGGTCCTCCTCGAGCGCGTCGGTCATGCCGAGCGCGGCGAGCACCCGACGCACGCCGCGCACACCGGCCTCGATCGCCCACCCGTCCATGCGCCATGCCTCGCCGGCCTCGTAGAGGAGCACCGTGGCGCCGGCCTCGCGGGCGGCGGCGCGCAGCGACCCGTCGCGGATGCGCGCGTGCAGCATGACGGGGGCGGCGAAGGCCTCCGCGAGCTCGCGCGTGCGCGGGTCCTCGAGGTCGGCGCGGATCTGCGGCAGGTTCGTGCGGCGATCGGACCCGGTGTGCAGGTCGATCCCGACCTCGCACTTGGCGACCACCTCGGTCATCATCAGGTGCGCGATGCGCGACGCGAGCGACCCGCGCGCGGACCCGGGGAACGAGCGGTTCAGGTCGCGGCGGTCGGGCAGGTAGCGGTCGCCGGTCATGAAGCCGAGAACGTTGACGATCGGCACGGCGATCAGGGTGCCGCGCATCGTCTTCGGGTCGAGCTCGGCGAGCACCTGGCGGACCACCTCGACGCCGACCGCCTCGTCGCCGTGGATGGCGGCGTCGACCCACACGGTCGGCCCGTCCTCACGTCCGTGCACGACACGCACCGGCAGGTCGACGTCGGCACCGGTCACGAGTCGGGTGATCGGCAGCGACACCGACTTCACCTGCCCCGGACGCACCCGGATGGGGCCGATCTCGAACGACGGGCGCACCATCACCGTCCCCGGTTCCGGCGGCGCACGCGCACGGGCGGACGCCCGCCGAGGTAGGACGCGCTGGAGTCGACGAGGAACCCCTGCGCGAGCGCCTCACGTCCCACGAGCATCCGGAAGCCCATCTCGTCGCGCCGCGACAGCGTCACCTCGGCGGGCACCACGCGACCGGCGAGGTGCAGGTCGATCATCACGACGTAGCGCTCCTCGACGTGGCCCGACGACGACCGCACCTCGCGCAGGTCGAGCACGTCGAGCTCGACCTGCGTCGGGTCCTCGTCGCTGCCCTGCCACGGGTGGATGCTGAACCGGACCCGACGTCCTCCGTCGTCGTCGAGGTCGAAGGCGTGCAGCGACGACGTGCGCGCGCCGGTGTCGATCTTGGCCTTGATCCACGGCACGTCCAGGTCGGGCAGACGGACCCACTCGCGCCAGCCCACCAGCGTCGGCGCCGGACGGTCGGCGTCGGGCCCGCCAGGGGGAGCGGACTGCGGGGCGGAGGTGTAGGAAGGGGGTTGCGTCAACCGTCCGTCCTTCCAGCTCGGGGAGTCCATGAAGCTCGCGATCCTGTCACGTGCGCCTCGGTCGTACAGTACGCAGCGCCTGCGCACCGCGGCGCTCGACCGTGGTCACACCGTCAAGGTGCTGAACACCCTGCGCTTCGCGATCGACCTCTCGGGCGACGAGCCCGACCTGCAGTACCGCGGCAAGCCGCTGTCGCACTACGATGCCGCGCTGCCGCGCATCGGCAACTCCATCACCTACTACGGCACCGCCGTCGTGCGGCAGCTGGAGCAGATGGACGTGTACACGCCGAACACGTCGTGGGGCATCCAGAACTCGCGCGACAAGCTGCGCGCGAGCCAGATCCTCTCGCGCCACGACATCGGCATGCCGGCCACGACGTTCGTGCGCGACCGGGCCGACGTGATCCCCGCGATCGAGCGGGTCGGTGGCGCGCCGGTCGTCATCAAGCTGCTCGAGGGGACCCAGGGCATCGGCGTGATCCTGGCCCCGGAGATCAAGGTCGCCGAGGCGATCATCGAGACCCTGCAGAGCACCCGCCAGAACGTGCTCATCCAGCACTTCGTCGCGGAGAGCAAGGGTCGCGACATCCGTGCGCTCGTCGTCGGCGACCGTGTGGTCGCGGCGATGCGACGCGTGGCGAAGGGCGATGAGTTCCGCTCCAACGTGCACCGCGGCGGCTCCGTCGAGCCGGTCACGCTCGACGCCGAGTACGAGCGGGTGGCGGTACGGGCGGCGCAGATCATGGGTCTGCGGGTCGCCGGTGTCGACATGCTGGAGGGCGACGAGGGGCCCCTCGTCATGGAGGTCAACTCCTCGCCCGGCCTGGAGGGCATCGAGGCGGCCACCAACCTCGACGTCGCCGGGGCGATCATCGACCACATCGACAACCAGGTCGCCTTCCCCGAGATCGACGTCCGGCAGCGGCTGACCGTCTCCACCGGCTACGGCGTCGCCGAGCTGCTCGTGCAGGCGGCGTCGGACCTGGTCGGCACGCCACTCGGCGAGAGCGGCCTGCGCGACCGCGACATCTCCGTCCTCACGCTGCAGCGCGGCACCCAGGTGATCCCGAACCCGCGCCGCTCGCACGTGCTCGAGGCCGGCGACCGGCTGCTGTGCTTCGGCAAGCTCGAGGAGATGCGCTCGATGATCCCGAGCCGCCGCAAGCGGATCCGCAAGGTCAAGCGGCTGCCGAAGGACCCGATCCACGAGGGGTGAGGGCTTCCGCTACGTCGGCTCACGCGCCCTGTCAAGGCCATCCACCTCAACTCTGAAGAAGTCTGTCGCACTCCTGCGAGCCCCTCCATCGTGTGGGGGACCGGCACCTCCCAGGTGCCGAGATCGGAGGAGACGTGATGCAGAGACGGGCGATGACGGTGGTGGTCTCGTCGGCGGCGTGCGCCCTGGCCCTGGTGGTCGGACCCGCCGCAGCGGCCGAAGGTCCGGACGGAGCCCACGCCCCGCCGGCCGAGGCGCAGTCCGTCGACGACCTGAGGGTCGTCGACACCCCCGAGGGCGACTATCTCCTGGAGGAGTCGTTCACGCTCGACGGTCGGCCGCTGTCGACGCAGCGGACGCCGCTCGACGGCTCCGCGGGCACCGAGCCGTCGACCCTCTCGAACCGGGGCGGGACGGGCGGCACGAGCACCGCGTCGGGCTGCCGCAAGGTCACGATCTCCAACCGGGCGAAGACGGTCGTCGGCAAGACGGCCTACCGCTACAACACCTGGACGCGCTGGTGCTGGACGCGGTCGACCGAGCGGATCCACCGCGGCGTGAAGACCGGATGGAGCATCTCGTCGGTGGACGGGTTCCAGTACTGGCGGGGCCAGGTGCGCAAGGTGACGAACTTCTACGACGCAGGAGCGAACAACAACCGGCCCCGGAGCGGTTTCCGGCACTACCGGCAGGGTCGGTTCGAGAACTGTGTCGTCAAGTACGGCTGCATCCAGACGTCGTACCCCGCCAACTCCCTGCGGTCGTACTCCAACGGCAGGTACCGCTACGCGTTCTCGGGCACGTGACCGGGCGCCGGCAGGTCCTCGCGGTCGCGCTCGTCGTGGTGGTCCTGCTCCCGTTCGGGCTCGTGGGTCTGGGCGGGAGCGTGGGCTACGGCGCGATCGAGCTGGTCGTGTGGCTGGTCGTCGTGGCGGCGCTCGTCGTCGCCTTCCTCACGTGGGGCCGAGGGCCCCGCGACACCCAAGGAGCTCGGGGCCAGGACCCGAGGAGAAAGGATCAGAGATGAAGCGAATCACCGTTCCCGGACGAGGTCTGGCGGTTGCGGCGGGAGTCGCGGCCCTGGTGTCGAGGGGCACCTGCTCGACCGCCAGGTCAGCGAACCCTGAGCCGTCCTGCCGTGCCGGCCGGGCCAGGCGGGCGTGGCGGCCGGGGCGGGGAAGATCCGGACGGTCGAGGACGTTGCACGGCTGACGTGAGTGCTCTTCTCGAACCCGTCACCCTCCGCGGCGTCACCGCCCGCAACCGTGTCTGGCTGGCGCCGATGTGCCAGTACTCGTGCTTCGCGCGCGACGGCGTGCCGACCGACTGGCACCTGGCGCACCTCGTCGCCCGGGCGTCGGGCGGCTTCGGGCTGCTCCTGACCGAGGCCACCGCGGTGGTGCCCGAGGGTCGCATCAGCCCCGAGGACACCGGGCTCTGGGACGACGCCCAGCAGGAGGCGTGGGGCCGCGTGGTCGCGGCCGTGCACGAGCAGGGCGTGCCGATCGGGGTCCAACTCGCGCACGCAGGGCGCAAGGCGTCGACCTTCGCGCCGTCCTTGAACTGCAGGCCGTCGACGGAGACCTCACCCGTGATCGCCTCGGTGGCGACTCCGGTGTGCACGGTGACGCCGAGCTTCTCGATGTGGCGCACCAGCGTGGCGCCGCCGGCGTCGTCGAGCTGGACCGGCATCAGCCGCGGCGCCATCTCCACGACGTGGGTCTCCAGGCCGAGCTGCACCAGGGCGTTGGCGGCCTCGAGGCCGAGCAGCCCGCCGCCGATCACGACACCGGCGGTCGCCTGTTCCGAGGCCGCCCGGATCGCGTCGAGGTCCTCGATGGTGCGGTAGACGAAGCAGCCGTCGAGGTCACGACCGGGCACGGGCGGGACGAACGGGGCCGCGCCCGTGGCGAGCACGAGCTGGTCGTAGGCCAGCACCTCGCCGTCGGCCAGCCGCACGGTGCGCGCGGCCGGGTCGATCAGCTCGTCGGCACTGTCGGCTGCGAAGTAGGAGGTCAGCGCCACCCGGTCGTACGCCGGCCGCGGCTCCTCCCCGAGGACGACCACGTCGTGGGTCTCGGTGAGTCCGCGCTCGATCGCGGCCTGCACGAACCGGTGACCGACCATCCCGTGGCCGATGACGACGATCCGTTGACGGTGCGTGGGGCTCATGACACCAGGCTCCGTCCCCGCCGTTGCCCGACCGTCACGGCTCGTGACGACTCGTGTGACACCTGGCTCACAGCCTCACCGACCTCACAGGCCCACAGTCGGGCCGACGGAGCAGGGGCGGCCGGTAGGCGACTGGAGGGCCACGCGTGAACCTGGTTCATCGCACGCCCTCCAGTCGGGGCGTGGCGCCCAGGAGGTCGCGGCAGGTCTGCTCGCAGCCGCCGCAAC